>CAJCIQ010000160.1 GCA_903970475.1 Beijerinckiaceae bacterium | reverse complement strand
TACCGGTGTTATCGGCCCCAATGGATGCGGTAAGAGTAATATCGTAGACTCCATCCGTTGGGTCATTGGAGAGCATAAGATGAGTTCCCTGCGTTCGGAGAACCTGGAAAGCCTGGTATTCAACGGCTCCAAGACCCGCTCTTCCAGCGGACTGGCCGAGGTATCGCTGACGTTTGAAAATACCAAAAACCTCCTGCCCACCGAGTTCAATACGGTCACCATTACCCGCAAGTTCTATAAGAGTGGGGAAAGTGAATACCGGCTCAACGACGTGTCCTGCCGTTTAAAGGACATCCATAACCTGTTCATGGATACAGGGGTGAGCACGGATTCCTATGCCATCATCGAACTCGGGATGGTGGATGACATCATCAAAGACAAAGACAACAGCCGTAGGCGCATGCTGGAACAAGCGGCTGGTATTTCCATTTATAAGACCCGTAAGAAAGAAGCCAAACAAAAGCTGGACGCTACCGAACAGGATCTGGCCAGGATTGAGGACCTGTTGTTTGAGATCAACAACCAGCTTAAAACCCTGGAAAGTCAGGCCAAGAAGGCGGAGAAGTACTATGAACTGAAAAAGGAATACAAGACCCTCAGTATTGAACTCGCTAAAGCGTCTCTGGAAGGGTTCAACATTACCTATAAGAACCTCACCGAACAACACGAAACAGAAACCGATCGCCGCATCAAACTGGAGGCAGAGATAGCCCTGGAAGAAGCCGTAGTAGAGCAGGAAAAACTGGCCTTTGTAGAAAAGGAAAGAGCCTTACAGTCCCTGCAACACGAGTTCAACGACCTCGTACAGCAATTGCGTACCAAGGAAAACGATAAAAACCTGGCCTCCCAACGACTCCACTACTTAAAAGAGCGGGAAAAGACGACCAGGGCGTTTTTGGACAAATCCATGTATCAACTCAGTGGGTTGGAAGACAGCATTGGATTTACGGCTCAACAAATTGAAGAGGAACAAAACAACCTGGAAGAAAGCCGGGAAAAACTGGCCGACCTAAAGGATGGGGTAGAAGACAAGCGTTTTATTTTCGACGACAAAAGGGCTTCAGTGGATTTGCTTCGCAGGGAAAACCAGGCCTTGCAACGCCAGCAGTTTGACGCCGAAAAAAATGTAGCCGTAGCCGATACCTCCATTCAGAATTTGCAGCGCAGCGTCCACCAGATCAGGGAAGAGCAAACCCAGTGTAGGGATCAGATAGCCAGACTCGAAGAAGAAAAGCAGGATAAGGAAGCGGAATTAGGGGACAAAAGGGTAGAACTGGATAACCTGCAAACGGCTCATGAAAATGCTAAGGCCCGTATCCTGGAAACCCAGGCTAAAGTTGAACAACTCCGGTTACAACTGGCTGAAGAGAACCGCAAACTGGATGCCCGCCGCAACGAACACGACCTGCTGAAAAGCTTGATCGATAGCATGGAAGGGTATCCTGAAAGCATTAAATTCCTGCACAACAATAAAGGTTGGAACCACCAGGCGCCCATCCTCTCTGACATCATTTATGTAAAAGAGGAATACAGGGCAGCGGTGGAGAACGTGCTGGAACCTTACCTGAACTATTACGTAGTCAATAACCTGGAAGAAGGTTTGCAGGCGATACATCTTTTGGATGAACACAAAAAGGGGAAAGCCAATTTCTTTCTCCTGGATCAATTCGGCGGCGCTGCCGAAACACATGCTGCTCCCCAGGGAACCATACCTAGCTTACAAGTGGTAGAGGTAGAGGATCAATTCAAAGTCCTGGCTACGTACCTGCTGGGTAACGTATTCATTGCGGAATCAAATGATGTTGAAGCCCTCCATCACAGCAACGGGTCTGTGATTTTGGAACGGACGGGCAAGTATGTCAAAGGCCGCTATTCCCTGACCGGAGGCAGCGTGGGATTATTTGAAGGTAAGAAAATAGGCCGGGCAAAGAACCTGGAAAAACTC
This sequence comes from Beijerinckiaceae bacterium, assembly GCA_903970475.1. Lineage (GTDB taxonomy): Bacteria > Bacteroidota > Bacteroidia > Chitinophagales > Chitinophagaceae > Dinghuibacter. Next base: position 16,315 of record CAJCIQ010000160.1, on the reverse strand, counting down.
GCAGAACAGATCCAGGCCCAGGAAGCCGTTGTTGCCGGCATTAAAGAACAAATCCAGGCCAGGCACCAGGAAGTCTCTGAATATACCGAACAACTCAAAGAGCAGGCCATCAGGGTCGCTCAACAGGAAATCAACCAGTTTACCAATCAGGTATATGCCTTACAAAACAAGATAGAAAACCTGCACAGCCAGGATGCAGCATCCACCCGGAGGATTCAGGAACTGGAAGACAATCTGCAACGCACCCATGACGGTGTTTCCGATCAAAGGGCGTTGTTGGAAAAACTGAATTTCCAACTCGAAGAACTGGCCGCGCGTATGCAGGGAGCTGAGGAAGCCTATGCCCTGGCAGAACAGGAATACAACTTTGCCCAGGCCCAGTACAACGACGCCAACCTACAACTGACGCGTCAGCAAAGCAAGGTGGCTGGGCTGAAGCAAGAACAGGAATTTAAGAACAACCAACTGGGAGACCTCAAAAACCAGATCTTCCTCAATAACGAGCAACTACAGGATACCGTCGGTAATATAGAAACGTCGGAAGCCAGCCTGGAAGAAGCGCATGAAGCGGTGGTGACCCTGATCCACCGTAAAGAAGAGGCAGAACAGCAGGTGCACCTGGCTGACCAGGCTTACTATAACCTGCGCAATGCCCTGACCGAGAAAGAAAGTGAGCTCCGCCATAAACAAAAATCCAAAGAACAGGTAGACTTCCTCTTGAGTGGCATTAAGGATAAAATGAATGAACTCAAACTACAGCTCACCTCTATGAAGGAAAGGTTGAGTGTAGAGTTCAAGGTGAACCTGGACGACATCCTGGATCAAGACAGGGAATCGGATGAACCGGCGGAGGAATTACTAGCCGCTGCCGAGCGCATGAAGAAGCGTATGGAGAATATGGGTGAGGTCAATCCCACTGCCATTGAGGCCTATACGGAAATGAAAAAACGCTACGAGTTCATCCTTGAGCAAAAGAATGATTTGGTTAGCGCCAAAGACTCCCTGCTGTTAACCATACAGGAAGTGGAAACCACGGCCAACCAGAAATTCCTGGATACCTTCAATGCCGTCAGGGAGAACTTCCAAAAAGTATTCAAGGCCCTGTTCACCGAAGAAGATACCGCTGATATTATATTGGAAAACCCGGATAACCTGGCGGAAACCAGCATAGACATCCTGGCAAAGCCAAAAGGTAAGCGCCCTGCCTCCATCAATCAATTGAGTGGGGGAGAAAAAACACTGACGGCTACGGCCCTGCTGTTTGCCATCTACCTGATCAAACCTGCACCTTTCTGCATACTGGATGAGGTGGACGCACCATTGGATGATGCCAACGTAGGAAAGTTCACCCAGATGATCCGGCAGTTTAGCGAAAACTCCCAATTCATCATCATTACCCATAATAAAACCACCATGGCTACCGTGGATGTCATCTATGGGGTGACCATGCAGGAACCCGGCGTCAGCAAGCTGGTGCCGGTGGATTTCCGGTCCTTGAGCAAAGAGGCGCCTCAGGCGGCGACGGCATAGCAGGCGTTTTTATTTGCTTATCCGGCGCCGATGACGGATATTGCCTGCGAATTCCCGCTCATGCAACGAATTGCGCTATTCCCAGGGACTTTTGATCCCGTGACTTTAGGTCACCTGGACATTATCAAAAGAGCCCTTCCTCTTTTCGACAAGCTGATCATCGGCATCGGCACCAATATCAGCAAAGTACCCATGTTCAGCAATGAACAAAGGTTGCAATGGTTCGAAGAGATTTTCGCCAGTGAACCCCGTATCCAAACCATCGTTTATGAAGGCTTAACTGTAGACTGCTGCCGCAAGGTAGGGGCTACCTATATCGTAAGGGGGATTCGCTACGTCAATGATTTCGAATACGAAAAAGCCATTGCAGATATGAACCGTAGTTTGCAAGGACATGTAGACACGGTGTTTCTGACTTGTCTGCCTGAATTTACTTCCGTAGCCTCCACCCTGGTAAGGGATGTATTACGCAATGGTGGAGATGTATCCAAATTCCTTCCCGAAGCTGTCGTAAAATCCCTGGCTAACAAATTTTGACGCCATGCCTGCCATTTGGTTCAAACCCGGATTCACCATAGAGGAGTTGCAACACATGGGCAAAAACAACCTGATTGAACATCTGGGCATCCAGATCACCCAAATCGGGGATGACTTCATAACGGCTACCATGCCTGTGGATCAGCGTACGCATCAACCTATGGGGCTTCTTCATGGCGGAGCGAGTTGTGTACTGGCTGAAACCATAGGGTCCCTGGCTTCTTATATGGTAATAGACCCAGCTTTATACAAGTCGGTAGGTTTGGAAATCAATGCCAACCATGTCCGGGGTATCCAATCCGGATGGGTTATTGGGACTACAAGCCCTGTTCATTTAGGTAAGACTACCCATATCTGGGATATACGCATCCGGGATGAAAAAGGAAGCCTGATCTGCATCAGCCGGTTGACGGTCGCCGTCATCAAGGCTTAACCGGCATTAAACCACCCATAGCACTACGGCGCTTTAGGCAAACTTCAGGACGTCTCTGACGGAGGGAAATGTTTTTTCCAAATAGGTATTTAACTCCGCCTTCGGCACCCATTTAATCTCGTGAATATCTTCTATGGCCTGCGGTACCAGTACCTCGGAAGAAGAGGCCTTCATCCTGAACCAATAAGATTCCTTGAGTACGGAATGGCCATAGTCATTATAGGTATGGTAGGTGGTAACCAGAAACTCCTTTGACGTAACTTGTTGCAGCCCCGTTTCTTCCTGAACTTCCCGGATGGCACACTGTTCAATGGTTTCCCCTTCATCCTGTTTGCCCTTGGGCAGATCCCATTTACCCCTGCGGAAGATCAGCAGCGCTTCTCCATTTTCATTTTCCACCAGCCCTCCACCCGCATGGATGATGGTGAAATGTTTCCAAAAAGCTTTTTTCAAGGCTTCCAGGTCTTCACTCCAGAGTATACCCGCATGAAAATCAGTCTTTACAATTTCATGGAGCAATGATTTGATGGCTGGACCCGAAACTTCATCCAGGAAAATGGTGTCCGGGTGATGCAGGTATTCATGCAACGTATCATCGATATCATCGCAGAGAAAAACGGGTTTATCCCCAAAGTAGACTTTAATAATCATGACACGCGCGCGTTTTACGTTACCTTCGCAGGCGAATATTCGATTTATCTATGACGAGTCAAAAAGCTGTAGCTGAGAAGCTCTTGCAAATTAACGCCATTCGGTTGAATCCCGAAAACCCCTTTACCTGGTCCAGTGGCTGGAAAAGCCCTATCTACTGCGATAACCGGAAGGTATTGGGCTTTCCACCCATTCGTGAGTTCATCAAAAGTGAGTTCTGCAACGTCATTTTCACCGAGTTTGAAGCCGCCGAATTACTGGCCGGGGTAGCTACCGCTGGGATTCCCTGGGGAGCCATGGCTGCCGACCAACTCAAGTTGCCTTATGTGTACGTGCGCCCCAAACCCAAGGAACATGGACTGGGCAATCAGATCGAAGGCTATTATCAACCAGGGATGAAAACGGTCGTCATCGAAGACTTGTTTTCGACGGGTAAATCCAGTTTACAAGCCGTGGAGGCCCTGAGAAAAGAAGGCATTGAAGTCATAGGCGCCGTTGGTATCTTTGATTATGGGTTCGATGTGGCTCAGGACGCTTTCGCCCAAGCTGATGTACCCTATCGTACCTTATCCAATTATGCCACCCTCATAGAACTGGCTGTGGAAAAAGGATTGGTTACGCCTGAGCAACAGAACCTTCTGATGGAATGGAGGAAGGATCCGGCAGCCTGGGGAAAATAAGCCGGTCGACACGCCGTCGGCGGGTCGCAAAATAAAAAAGTCGTAATTTCCGTTTGAAACGTAAAACCTGCCCGTACATGAAAAAGTTGAAATGGATGTTGCTAAGTCTGGTCTCTCTGGCCTTCGCTCTTTGTACCGCGACCCAGGCTTCGGCCCAGCAACAAAAAGAGGTGTTGACCGATACGCTCAAAACGCCCACCGTCCAATGCGAAAAGTGCAAAAAGCGCATTGAGGATTACATGAGCCATGAGGATGGCGTCCTTAAATGTACCGTGGACTGGCGTAAGAAGATTACCGTAGTCAAATACATGACATCCAGGACTAATATAGAAAACATCAAAACCGCCATTGCCAATGTAGGGTATGATGCTGGTGATGTTACTGCCAATGAGGACTCTTATAAGGCGTTGCCCTTATGCTGCAAGAAGCCTGAAGATGGAGGCGGGGCTCCTAAAAAGCAATAGGGACCCGACTTGCGGACCCGAGTCGGCCCGACAATCGAGCTCCTTACCCAGGTTGGCACGACAATCGAGCTCCCTACCTGGGGCGGCCCAGCTTAAAATAATTTGATATTCAGATCTTGTTCCCCTTCGTAATGGATGGGGAATTTTTTTTGTATACCCGCCTTTGATCCCCGCACGACACCATCTACCTTCAGATCTACTTTCTTTCCGATGTAGGATTGGAATCCATGTTGCATGAGCCTTTGCAGGTCCAATTGTATGGGAATGGCTATGGTGAACTCTGAATTGGGGTTAACATGGATGGAAGTATCTACTTCCGTATGACCCAACCAAAGGGTATCCACGTACACATCCATTTCCCCACCCCGGAAGTCATAACCTATGTTGTTAGGATTATAATATACCACATAGGCGGTTACCAGGGGATGACTGAAATCAAAACTGGTCACCTGCATGCTTTGGATCCTGCGGAATTGGGGAGCCTGATAGGAAGAAGTACTACAGGACGCCAGTATGATTATCAGGGCTGCTCCTGCTAAAAATTGTTTAGCCATGCAATGAAGATAAGAGAAAAAGCTATTTGCCTAGTCAAACGCCCTTACTATCGGTACGTCAGAAAAGGTACCGTTGCCTATATTATACCTGACTACCTGACCTGTAGCATTGGTCCCGATGACCTGGCCGGAAAAAATACCTGTTAGGGTATTGGCACTGTCGCTAACGAAAGAATAGGTCAGGTTCAAACTGGTGATGGAAAACGATACCCCCTGAATAATCCATTGATTCCCTCCCGGAATAGTCTGTAAGGTACCTGACTGTGGACTGTTAAAACTGGTATCCGCATTTCCTACCCAACTAAAGATGTTCTGCGATAAACTATCAGCAAAACTGAAGGTAACCGTGTTTAACGTTGCACCCTGATAAGTATATATGATTTGATTGATCCGACTTGAAAAGGCGATGGTATCTCCGTTTGTCACCAGAGCGATGCTGGATCTTCCGTTGAGCGTTTCAGGGATAGTGGGAGCCTTATTGCACCCCCAGAAAGGGGAAAGGGAAAAACTCAGCACCAGCAGGGCCAAGCCAGATAAATAGGTTAGTTTATTCATGGCGCAAAAATACGGGTAAAACAAAAAGGAGGCCCTATCTGGCCTCCCTTTTTGGGTATTCCTTTTATTAAAATAGGTTAGGGTACGTTTGTATAAGAAATGTTGAATTTACCATTGGTCATCATCAGCGAGTCCTCCTGCGTGTAGTTGTTTATACCAGAAGTCACCTGATAAAGGGTGCCGGAGAAAGTGCCGCTGATCATATGCGTAGTGGTGTCCCAGGCTGTAATGGACAAGGTACCAGAACCACCCGCATTATTTTCTTGCCAGGGAAGACCTATCCCTTCTGCTGCCGCAGTGGTAAAAGCGCCGTATTCCGCCCAGCCCCAGAGGCAGGTCGAATCCGTTACACCAACGGAAACCGTATCCCAAACAGCCAGTGAGAGGGCCGTAGTATCTCCATTGGCTATTTTATATCCAACCAAGTCCAGAACGCCTCCGCTGATGGAATGGGCTCCGTAAAAGGAGGTTGCCGAAAAGTTATTGTTCCCGGAAATAGATGCAGACATGGACAGGCCGGAAGGATTGTTGTTGTTATTGTTGCTGCTTTTTTTACAACTGGTCATTCCGATGAGGACAAGACCTAAAATGGCAAGTGTGAGGTAGCTCGTTTTTTTCATGGAGTGTTGGATTAATTAGCCCCGAATATAAATAATATGTAGGATTACTAAGAAATATATTTTTTCTACCATACCTATTCTATCGGCCAAATTTATTATAAAGTATTGATAAACATATATTTATGTTAGTATATATAGTATTATATATTATTCAAAAATACATACTCCAGCAAGTACAAAGAAAATCTGTTTGGGATCTGAAATGGTTACAGATTCATCCACATATAGCAAGTTCATTAGGGGGCTTTTATATAAAAAAAAAGACAGTCAAGGAGAAACCAAGTTCTCACGGCCCAAACAGGTAGGACCTCTCGACTGTGCTTAACAAAGTTAGACCGTTTTCTAGATCTGGTTAATAGGGTTTTGATGACACGGAGTTTAAAATTTCCAATTTTAAAACTTTAGAACATAACTTAAAATGGTCATTTAAGTTCAACTTCAATTTTGAATAGACAGTCAAATTACCGGCCATTCTGTCACATTTCCACCCAAAGACTTAAACCAAAGCATTCTCAAAAGGGTAGTGAATTAGACCATCTAAACTATTACTTTAAGCGACGCTAACCTTCATTTGTGTTGATAACTGAAAAAAGCAGTTCCAAAATCCTTTCCTACCTTTACTAAGGCCCTTAGTATTTTAGGGTTTAGTTCTACTTTTCCTTTAAAATATTTTATGCTAATAATATTCGTATATTATTTATATAGATAATTAATTGATTTATAAGTTTTTAATTAATGTTAACTCGACTTTATATGGCTATGATGGGAGGGATAAAACAACGAGATTTCCACTTTTGCTTTTAAACCATGAATGAAACTAATCAATGCAAAATATGGAGATGTTAATAACTGAATATCAATACTTTGGAAGCATTGATTATTATAAAAATTCAATTAATTATACATATTGGAATATCGAGCTATATGAAAAGTGGGAAAAAGGCCATTTTTTGAACCGTTGCCACCTCATGGGCCCTAATGGTCCCCTCCTTTTAAGTGTTCCCCTTGAGGCCGGCAGGGGCCAAAAACACCTGTTGAAGGATGTCAAAATTTCATACAGGGAGCATTGGGGACTGAGGCATTGGAGGAGTATCCATGACGCTTATCGGAGGTCGCCCTGGTTTGAATACTATGCACCCACCCTGGAACCTCTCTTTAAGGAGAGGCCGGTTTACCTCATGGACTTTAACCGGATGACCCAGGAATGGGTGTTGGCTCAACTGAAGTGGAAGGGAGAAATGGGGCAAACGAAAGCCTTCCAGGAGCAATACGCTCAGGAAGGCTATGCAGATAAAAGAAGGGCCTATCATGGAGGCCCTATGGAAGTAGATTATCGGTATCCGCAAGTGTTTGAGGACAGGCATGGGTTCAAAGGAAACCTTTGCATCCTGGACCTATTGTTTTGTGAGGGACCTGCGGCCAGAGGATTCCTGGACGATGGAGGCGGGCCCTACCGGCGTCTGGCTTACCTGAAATAGGCTTCGATTACCTTCCCGGAGGTATAAATCAGGAAATTTCTTCCCTGAAAATAAGATTGGAACTCACGGCCAAGTTCCTCAGAAAAGGTAACCCCGTTGATGGTCATATGGCCATTGGCGCGGACAATCCGGACATTGCGGTCTACCGGTAACAATCCCCGATCATTCAGCTTTACCAGGAAATTGTGGATTTCTGTGCTGCCACCCTTACTATAGACGACGCGTTCTCTATAAGCTGAGTTGCAACAGCCTTGATAAGCAGCCGCTGTATTATTATAAGCCACCCCAGTATTATAACCCACTGCATGGTAGGCGGTGGGTATCACTACGGAGCGAAAGGCCGGTTGGGTTGATTTGCCGTGAATCTCAGGCGATTGCCAATCAGGCTGGTCAGCCAGAATACCTGGATCCACATCGTCTTCATCCTGATCCATTACCTTGGCTTTGTCTTTCGTTTTAAACGTTATAGATTTGAGGGGTCTGAATTTTTTGTTCTTAAATGCTACCACGTGAATGGTATCGTCGTTTCCTTTGCAGCATCGGAGAATCTGAATCACAACTTTGGAAGCACTGTCCCGGGTGAACTTTTGTTTGGAAAAGTCCAGGATAATTTTGGGTGTATGCGCCTCCCTTTGTTTTGTCTCCTTTAATTTTTCTTGATCCAGTTGCCGTTTATTTTCTTGTTCCTGGAACGCTTGATCCTGAATAACCAGGCGTTCTTGTTCCTTATAAGGAAGTTGATATTGGAACTGAAAGGAGAGTTTTAGCTTCTGAAGTTTAGCCAACTTTTCCAGCGCCATGGTTTTGTTAGCAGTATTGAGCGCTGCCAGCACCTTGAGTTGGGCACTCCTGGCCTGAAGTTCCTGGGCCTTTTTATGAGCCAGGATCGCATGGAGTTGAAGGCCGGACAACTGAGCTTCTACCTGAGCAGCAGCCTGTTCCACTTTCTTTTGATAGGCCTGATTGATAAATTGATAGTCCTGGTAAATCCGAGCCGCAGAATCTACATCCACCCGGGATTCAGCCACAGTAGGGTCTTCAGAAACCTGGTCCATCTCCGGATTCTGCGTAGCCAGATCCTCCCATTGTTTGATGGTGTCTTCCGAGAGCAGTTGTAAAGGAGCATCCTCCTGTTGGTTGTCTAATTTTGGACAATGCGGGCGGCTATTTGCAGAGCAACCGGAATTGGTTGACTTATGGGTGGTGGATGGAGCCGTTTGCAACACGACATCGACAGGAGCGGGTGCTTCCTCCGAAGCAGGTAATAAAACAGATATGCCACTGAGAATAGGCTTATTTTCAACGTTTTCGGGTGTTAACCAGGCTAGCGAAGCCAGAATACCTGCGGTGATCAACATAGCCATTAACTTCTGCCCATAGTTCATGGGACGTCCCGGAACATTTAGGATGCGGCGTATTCGGTTGAGGAGTTCTGTTTTGCCGGAAGCTGCCATCGCTAATTCCGGAGCCATTCTCTGTTTTTCCAATGACAACAATGCCGAAGCATATGCATGGGGGTTATACCTGAACTGAAGCACGAAGTCGTCACAACTGTTTTCCCTTTCCGTTTTGATATGACGAGTGATCAACTGGGCAAATGGATTAAAGAAAAGGATGGTTTCGATGACAGTAATCACCAGGTTTAACAGGTAATCATGCCTGCGAATATGGGCCAGTTCATGGAGCAATATAGCCTCCACCTGCTCTGTACTCAATTGATTGAAGCTGGCAATTGGAATCAGGATTAAAGGCTTCAAATAGCCAATGGTCGCTGGAACATCTATTTTCTCACTCAACCATAACCGCACTTCCTTGCGGATGCCTATTCTATAGGCGAGTTCCTGTACGTATATTTTCCATTGAGGATCAATACGCGTCAGCCCTTCGGTCCTTACTTCCTTCACATGTTGGTAGGATTTGACGACCCGAATCAGTAGAAAGACCAATACCAACAAATAGGCGAAGGACAGATAGGGTAAGTAGTGCTCTGCCGTGCCTAAAATGCGGTTGGCGTATGCGAGCAAGGTCTGGGCTGTTTCAGGTGCGGCAGTAGCGGAACTAAAAAATGAACCGGTATTATCAGCGGCAACAGGATGTAAATCCAGCACCCAGTAATGACGGATCAGGGATACAACAAACCACAAAAAACCGCCAAAAAGCAGTAGGGTAGCCGTAGTCGTTTTTACAGATGCCTTCACCTTCCGGAACAATAAAAAAATACACTGATAGCCGACCCATAGGAGTGCCATTTGCCATAAAGAATTGGCTATGGCCCATCCTAAAGCCTGGAGGAAGGAAGACCCGCCCAGGTTATTCATGTTACTGATTTTTTAGGTTATCCAATAAGCGTTGGATTTCTTCCAATTCTCCTGCGGAAGTCTTGTGCTGACCTAAAGCCTGCATGACCAATTGGGCAGGAGAGCCCTGAAACAGGGTATCAATCATCTTACTTACCAACTGCTTCTGGGTTTTTTCCTTGGTAGCCAGTGGTTCATAGATATGCGTTTTGGCACTGTCGTCCCTTTTTACCAATCCCTTCTCATACATGATCTGCATGAGTTTCAGGGTGGTGGTATAGCCCACTTCTTTATTCCCTGCTAAGGTTTCATGTACTTCACGCACGGTTGCCTTTTGCCTATCCCACAATACCTGGAGGATTTCCAGCTCACTCTCCGTAGGTTTAAGTTGTTTACCCATATATTACGATTAATTTCGTAATCAAATATACGATTTGATTCGTAACATACAAACCGCTGGTCATTTTTAGTGAAACATTAATTAAATTTGATGACTCAGCGATTTATGAAAAAACACCTTAGTACCATCCTGGCGTGCCTATGCCTGGTGGTTTGTACCAACGTTCATTCCCAAACCCCTGATTCAGTACTCATAAAGGGAGTTCCCGTCCTTTTGCACGGAGACACCCTTTTCCTGCTGCATGGCGCTCCTGCGGGCATCACGGTCACGGAGCGAAAAGCGCTGATTGAAGAGCGGTTAAACCGGATGGATCAGGATAATATCGTTAATCCGGATTCCATTATGCTTTCCCATGGGGACAGGGACAGCATGTACAAGGTCTCCTATCATGGCCTGATCCTGTTTACAACCAATGCCAGTGATACGGCTTTTACGGATCTTTCCTTAAATGAGCTGGCCAGGGAGCGTACCCAAAATGTAAAGGATGCTTTTTCTGTCGGCGTAGGCCTGAGAAGCTTTTCGTCAACGGTTAAACTGATGGGGGAAGTGTTGGCGGTCATAGCCGTTTTGATTCTGGTGGTTTGGCTGGTCAACAGGGGTTTCAGGGGGATAAAAGCCCGATGGATTAACCCCCGGCCTTACAAGCCAATTTATGCAGGCAAATATGAACTGATTCCGGAGGTGATGATCCGAAGCGGGCTGGCCAGTCTGTTGTCCTTAATCAGATGGGTACTGATTCTATTACTCATCTACCTGAGCCTGCCGTTGATCTTTAGCTTGTTTCCCTGGACCAGGGCCATAGCCACCCAATTGCTGGAATATATCATAAGGCCGGCAAAGGATATCCTCCATAGCATCGTGAGCTATATCCCCAACCTCTTCACCATTGCTTTAATTTTCTTTATTACCCGTTATGCGGATAAGTCCATCCGCTTCTTTGCCGCTGAAGTGGAGAAGGGAAGACTGTCTATGCCTGGATTCTATTCGGATTGGGCCAGTCCTACCTATAAGATCGTTAAAGCCCTCCTTTATGTATTTATGTTCGTGATCATCTTCCCATACCTTCCTGGTTCCCAGTCCAAAGTCTTCCAGGGGGTATCGGTGTTTTTGGGTGTACTGTTTTCTCTGGGGTCCAGTTCCGCCATTTCCAATGTGGTAGCAGGGGTGGTGATGACCTATATGAGACCATTTAAATTGGGAGACAGGGTGAAAATTGGAAGGGTTCAAGGTGATGTGGTGGAAAAAACACTGCTGGTCACCAGGGTCAAGACGATGAAACATGAAGTAGTGACCATCCCCAATGCATCTATCCTTAATGGTGAAACCACCAACTTCAGCGCGGATGCCGAAAAGGGACAGTTAATCCTGCATACAGAAGTAACCATTGGCTATGACGCACCCTGGAGGACGGTGCATGAGCTGCTCATTGAGGCTGCGCTAAATACACCTGATCTTCTTACAGATCCAAAGCCCTTCGTCCTTCAAAAAGCATTGAATGATTATTATGTGGCTTATGAAATCAATGGGTTTACCGACAAGGCCGCGAAAATGGAAGAGATTTATTCCAACCTCCATCAAAATATACAGGACGCATTCAATAAAGCAGGGGTAGAGATCATGTCACCCGCCTATTCAGCTATAAGGGATGGGAATACGGTAACCATTCCCGAAAAGGACAGACCACCGGGCTACCAGCCGGAAGGGTTCAGGGTCAGAAGGGAGGACTAGGGCCGCAGCCCTCAACGGGCGAGGCCCGGAACCGGCTCAGCCCTCGCGCTTTTGCTCCCTGCGCAGTTGCTTAGTCGTCTTTGTATGCCCATCATGACTCCAGCCGGGTGCTCCAAAAACATAGCCTATTGCCTGTTTCCAGGTAGGTGCCGATCCCAGATCGCGAACGATGTTCACCCATTCATGAAAGGCAACCTTCACCGGATTGAAGGTGTTCACATTTTTTGTAAGTCCATAGGTGGGCCGGTTGACTTCCTCTTGGAAAGTGCCAAACATCCGGTCCCAGATAATGAGGGTGCCCGCATGGTTCTTATCCAGGTAATCCAGGTCAGATCCATGATGGACCCGGTGGTGGGAGGGCGTATTAAAAATGGATTCGTACCAACGGGGCATTTTATCGATGGCCTCGGTATGGATCCAGAACTGATAAAGCAAACTGATGGATTGCATCATCATGATCATGCCCGGCTCGAACCCGACCAGTGGCATCCAGGTCCAGAAAATAAAACTGCCGGTCAGGTCTCCCGTCCAGGTTTGCCTGAGCGCCGATGCCAGGTTGTATTTTTCGGAAGAATGGTGTACTACGTGGGAAGCCCAAAACCAGCGTACCTCATGGGCGGTCCTATGGAACCAGTAATAGCTGAAGTCGTCGGCAAAAAAACAAATGACCCAGGCCCACCAGGTATTATAAGGAATGGTAAATAACCGGAAATGGTATAGGAATACAAAAGCCGCCAACACCAGCGTCTTAGTAAATAGTCCTATAAAGAGATTACCCAACCCCAGGGAAATGCTGGTTGACGTGTCTTTGATCTCATACAATTCCTTTTGGATCTTTACCGCAAACACTACCTCCAGTGCAATCAGTAGGACAAATCCTGGGATGGCATGAACCAGTATGTTGGGAAAATGATGCATCCCTGTAAAATACAAAAAGGGCACCTAATATGAAGATGAAGTGCCCCCCAAAAGTTAGACTCCATAGGGGCATTTTTATGACCTTTTTGCGAGCCCGGATGGCTCCCGTTTGTTTTATTTTACCTGTGTGGATACCGGAATACCTATCCTGCTGTCACTATACCACTTTACCTGCAAAGGCTCACCGGAGTCTCCTATGGTTTCCCTGCTAACGTCTTTGCCCGTCCCATAGTTGATCTGCTCAAAGGGACTCTTGTTGACATTGACCAGGATGACGATCCTGCTCCCCTTACTAAGTTTCCTGGAGGTCAGGTAAGTCTTGTTGAAGGGCAGGTAGGTTTCTTTGCCAGGAACCAACAGCCGCCTATGGGCAATATCCCAGGTATAGCTGGCTCTTCCCATAAAATAGGACAGGAAAAAAAACTTTCCGTCGGGAGTTTGTTCAAACAAATTGACGCTGTAGTCCATGTCATTTTTATTGATGGAGACGTGGAGGTCACCGAAGAAATTGCCATTGATTTCCAGAGGAGCCTGCAAGGGATCACTGACGAAGGTCAGCGCGTTGGTCACGTCCAGGGTATCGAACAGGACCTGGAATTCATAATAATAGGAATTGGTCGTATTCCGGTCCTTGAAATCCACCGTCTGGAGATGAAAACCCTTTGGCGCGGGTCCATTTCCGGAAGATCCATTTCCGAGCAGTTCATTTCCAGTGGGTCCATTTCCGGAAGATCCATTTCCGGAAGATCCATTTCCGGCCTGACTGCTTCCGACCGGTCTCTGGGGTTCCAGACAGTAGGTACTGTTTCCCGCGGCGTTGACCAGATTAGACGGGGCAACAGTAGAAGTGTTGCCCAGGTAAAAGTGTAGCGTATCATTAGCCATCGCCTCCAGAGAGGGGGCGTGCTTCCAGGTATTGGCCCCCATCACTTCATAGTTTACCCGGTCTTTGAGGGCCGAAGGCTTGGGTCCATTTTTAAGGATGTAGTCGAACCATTGGAATATGATCTCATGGATATGGATGTTCGCTACCGGATCGATGGTGTATCCTTCGTAAACCGAGTCCGGAAATCCCTGGGCCCCGAAATGCCCATAAGGGCCTATCAAGAGGTAGTCGTTGGCGCCCATGCAGTATTTAAGGTGTTCCCGGTAGTAATACAAGGCACTGACCTGGCAGCCGTCATAGTAACCAGTAGTAAAAAGTACAGGAATATGGACACGCGCAAACTCCTCTTCGTAAGGGACCATATCTTTCCAATATTGGTCATAGTCCGGGTGGTCCAGCCAACGCCTGAACGTCCGGTTGGGCGCCCGGCCTACCAGGCTGTCCATCGTGCGGTAGGACGTACCAGTTGCATACCATTTAAAGTATAGCTTCCGCCATTGTGGGTTGTCGTAGTCTGCCGTATCCAAAAAAGCATTGTCCGACACATAATAAATCCAAGGGAAGGGGAAATTCATGAACACGCCCTGGGCCATGGGGGCGTCTCTTCCGGGCGCTACAGGTGTGGACGGCACGATGGTCTTCAAAGCCTCGGGCAGGTGTTTGGCCGCGGCCCATTGGGTGAACCCATTATAGCTTCCGCCGTACATACCGACCTTTCCGTTGCACCAGGATTGTTGGGCTATCCAGTTGATCACAGCGTCTGCATCTTCTCCATCGTGCTCATAAGGATCCAATGTATCGGTGCTAAGTCGCTTTCCACGGCTATAAGCCATGATGCCTACGTAGCCCCTGCTGGCCATGTCCATTACTTTCTGATCGTCTGTTTGACGAGCATAGATGGTGAACATCAGGATGGCCGGTAAAGGCTGAGTGACGTCGTTTTTCCTGGCCACCAATACCGAGATATGAGCCCCTCCTGGCGTTGTGATCAGGCTGTCCAGGATGAAGTATTCGCTACTGTCCGCAATAGCGAATGCGCTGCCCCCGCGAATTGGGGCTGCGTAGTTGCCCATTTGCTGAGCCGGCACCGTTGTATTCACGTACAGGCATAACAAAGTCATAGAGAAGAATATCCTCATCATGGGGTGTATTGTTTATTAAAGAGGTTTTATGGTTGGCTCATTCGCTTGAATAGTACAGATTGGCGGGTGGATACTGGTAAGGGGATGCCTGTGTGCAAGCTGATCTCCAGTTTTCCTCTGGCAAGGGAATGTATTTGCGTGATGAATGTCAGGTTGATGATCTGAGTCCTGCTGATCCTAAAAAACAGGGCCGGGTTAAGGGTGGTTTCCAATTGATTCAAGGAACGCTTGAGGTAGGTCTTTTCCTGGCCAAAGTATAGTCGGGCATAATTGCCCATGGACTCGATCAGGAAAACGTCTTTCCATTGCAAGAAAAAACAGCGCTCCCCGTCCTTTATGAAAACATGCTGCTCATAGGTGGGGCTTCCTTTCCACCGGTTGCGAATCCTTTCCAGGGCTTTTTCCAGCCGCTCCTTGCGCACAGGCTTCAACAGGTAATCAAGGGCATTGATTTCAAAAGCCTTGACGGCGTATTGATCGAAGGCCGTAACAAAGATAATCTCAGGAGTACCTGGTGTACCAGCCAGGTCTGCCAGGAGGTCGAACCCGGACTTTCCAGGCATTTGAATGTCCAGCAAAAGTAGATCTGGCTTCAGATCGTAGATTTGTCCAATAGCCTCGTCGGCATGTGCCGCTTCCCCCACCAGCTCAATATATGGATAAGCTTCAAGAGATCTTTTCATCTCTTCCCTGGCCAGGGGCTCATCATCGATCACAAGGGTCCTGATCCGGTTCATAGCCTGGGAAATATTAACTTAGCCTGGACAATATCGTCCGTTTGTTGTACCAAATGTAAGGATGCCTTACCAGGAAAGCGGAGCTGCAACCTTTCTGAAAGGTTCCGGAGGCCCAGGCCTGGGCCGTCTGGCCGGCCCTGTATCGGCCCCTTGAGCGCCGGGTAGCCAGCTACTGAGCTTTCGGACCTTTGGATGTCTGGGCCAGGCGAAAGCCTACCAGGGCTGGATATAATCGCCTGGATGCCATCCCCCGTGGGCGCTACCTGGATTTCCACCGTTCCTCCCTCCACCCTGGTGGCAATCCCATGCTTGATGGCATTTTCCACCAGCACCTGAATGCTCAGGGGCAGCACGGGTGCTTCTGAAAGACCTTCCTCCACCCGGATGCACACTTGTAGCCTTTTACCGAAACGCATTTTCTCCAGTTCAAGGTAGTCCCTGACCAGGCCGATCTCCTCTTGTAGTGGAACCAGCGCTTTTTCTCCCTCATACAGGGACTGCCTCAGCAAGTCGCTCAAGAGGTCCACTGCTCTCCTGGCGGAGGATGGATCCGTAGCGATCAGGGCCTTAATGGCGTTCAGGGAGTTGAAAAAAAAGTGTGGATTCAACTGCGTGCGAAGGTGATCGAACCGGGCGTCCTTGGCCATCAGGGAGAGCTGCGCATTTTTCCGTTCACTGTCCAGCTCCCTAAGGGCATAATGGTAC
>CAJCIQ010000159.1 GCA_903970475.1 Beijerinckiaceae bacterium | reverse complement strand
AGTCCGGTAGTACCGCCATTTACAGCTTGAGATTCTTTTTCGGTTAGCTGTTCGAAGTTAGCGATCTGGAGTGTGTTCATACAAATGTTGATTTTTGAGGTGTAATTGAGTTAGATTTCCTGACTAAATTATCCATTAAGGTCAAGGCAACCTAAACCCCATAGCTATAATGTATAGCCATAACGTGTAAGACTAAAGCCGCTTGCAGCGTTACATGCAGTCGGCTTTAGAAGTCAATTGAGGAAACCCCAGGTTTAAAGGCCAAGACTACCCAGTCCCAGACTACCTGATCCGAGTCCACCTGATCCGGCGCCACCCAGCCCGAGGCTTCCCAAACTTAAGTTGTTCAGGGCATCGCTTAAAGTAGTTTCCACATTGTTGACCAGGTTGTTGGCGGTCGTGTTCAGGTCGGAGATCAATTGGGTCAGAAGATTGGCAGGATTACCTGCGCCCCCATTGATTTCTACGCACTCCTGCAAAGAGAGCGACTGAAATGTTGCTGTGTTCATACAGAATGATTAGGTGTTTATTGCCACAAAAATATCATTCGGTATCCTAATTTACTAAACGCGATAGCTATATTATAGAGCTGTAAGGTTTAGCTGAATGCGCTCTTCCATCAGTTGTAAAGGGGAGATGTTCAACAACTCTGCGATCTTAAAGAAGCGATCTATGGTCAGGGGAGATTTTCCCGATTCCAGTTTGGAATAGGCGTTCTGGGATATACCCAGTTTGTAGGCCATGAAGTCCTGGGAATACTCCCTCATCCTTCTCAGAGAGTGGATATTCTCCAGCACGGACCTGGTACGAAGGTCTTTATTGTGTTCGATATTCATTGCCCTTTGAAGTTTCCTACTGTAATATTCCTTGGTGACGGCGCCAGAGGTGAGCATAGACAGCACTGGTCTGAAGTAACTGACCATGCGTCCCCTCTCCGATGAGCTGTCCCTCCTGTAATACAACAATTTTATCGGCATTCATCACCGTACTTAGCCGGTGCGCTATAACTAAAATGGTTTTGCCTTCCGCTCTCAGCGCCTGCACCAAATCCTGCACCAGTTGGTCGCTCACCGGATCCAGACTGGAGGTTGCTTCATCCAATACCAGTATTTCCGGATTCCGGTATAATGCCCTGGCAATGGCCAGGCGTTGGCGTTGTCCCCCACTCAGGTTTACGCCATGCTCTCCCAATGGTGTTTGAAATCCCATAGGCAACTTTTCTATAAAGTCCAGAATCCCAATTTGGCGACTGATGCTCAATACTCCCTTAACATCGGGGTCATATTCCCCGACGGCAATATTTTCCAGGATGGTTCCCGCAAACAGGTCTATTTGCTGAGGCACTACCCCTATGCGTTTGCGTAAGCTTTTTTGGTCTACATACCGAATATCCACATCCCCTATGCTGATA
Source organism: Beijerinckiaceae bacterium (assembly GCA_903970475.1). Taxonomy (GTDB): domain Bacteria; phylum Bacteroidota; class Bacteroidia; order Chitinophagales; family Chitinophagaceae; genus Dinghuibacter. The sequence continues at coordinate 3,893 of CAJCIQ010000159.1, read as the reverse complement.
TTCCCCTCCTGAATGGGGTACAGGTTCTGTAATAAAGCCATCAGGGTCGTTTTCCCCGATCCACTTTCTCCTACGATGGCTGTAATTTTTCCCTTTTCCGCCTTCAGGTTAAACTCCCTGAATACATTGCCCCTGCTTCCATACCGGAAAGACACGTTCCGAAACTGAATATCGCCTATCATCTCCTTGGTTAATGGAAAGGTACCGGCAGCAGCTTCCTGATCTACATCCAGGATCTCAAACAAGCGATCCGCTGCGATGATCGCATTTTGTATACTGGTGTTGGCCCCAATCAAAGCCATCACCGGTCCCGTAAAATAGCCCAGCAACGCATAAAAGGAAAGGAGTTCTCCCGGACTAAGCTGCCTGTCCAGCACATAGAGGGAGCCCACCCAAAGCAGGACCACCGTAAATCCGCCAGTGAATAAAGCAGCTACCGTACCGATATACATGTTCCCCACCGCTGCCTGGTATATCGTTTTAAGCATGCGGACAAAACGGGTCTCTGTTTTTTCATTGGCAAATCCTTCCAGCCCGAAACTTTTAATGGTGGATACGGAATTCAGGGACTCCACCAAGTGGCTGCTCAACTCTGCACTGTTTTCCATCAACCGCCGTTGCAGCTTCTTATTCAACATATCACTGGCTTTGTAGACAAATAAATAGGCGGGTAAAATGAACAGCATGAGCAAAGCAAGCTTCCAGTAATAAAGGAACATGAGGGTGAAAGAAAACACCACAATAAATACATTCACTATCATACCTACGGCCACATCATTGATGAAGGTCCGGATCTTAACGGCATCACTGATTCTGGAGGTGATCTCCCCGACCCGCATGGAATCAAAAAAGCGTTGCGGGAGACTCAATACATGCTTATAATAACCCAGGATCAGCCTGGCGTCTATTTGTTGCCCGGTTTTGAGGGCAAACAAGCTTTTGGTATTGCCTATAATGGCCTGTAGTACCAGTATACCCAGCATACCCAGGCTTAGTACGGTCAATAATCCTTTATTGCCATCCACCAGCACGTTGTCCACAATCTTCTGTACATAGATGGAGGTAGATAGGCCTAATATGGTATAGACCATGGCGCCTATCAACGTTTGAAGGCTTACACTCTTATGTGGACTAAGCAAATACCAAAATCGCTGGAAATGGGAGCCTTTCTGATCTCCAGGTTGAAATTCAGCCCCTGGCAGCAACAAAACGGCCACACCTGACCAAACCTTACGGAAGGCCTCATGGCTTAACCGATGATAGTCCCCATCGGCAGGGTCCATTACAATGACGGATTGTTTAGCGACCTTAAATATGACAAAATAGTGGGCCAACCCATTTTCCAAAACTACGTGGACGATAGCGGGCACCGGTATTTTGGACAGACCTTCAAAAGGCCCTTTCACCCCCTTAGCCTGAAATCCTAATTTTTCAGCAGCCTCAATGAGCCCCAATACATTGGTTCCTTTGGCATCGGTAGACGCATATTGTCTGACCCTGGCCAAAGAAAGCTTTAACCTGAAATAAGCAGCCACAGAAACCAGGCAGGCTGCCCCGCAGTCGGTAATATCCCTTTGCCTGATTTTGGACCTGGAAGGATATTTAAATATAGATAGGGCGTTGGACATGTTGATTTAGGATTTGGCAGACCCTGGTTTGAGCCAACTGGCTGTTTTATCATATAAAAGCTGATATAAAGTCCTGCGGGTCAGCAGGAAGCGGGCCTGTATGGTCATCCCCTTCTTTAAATTTCCCCTGATCCCGTCCCTCATCTCCAGATAGGACTTAGAAAGGGTACACCGGACCTTAAACACAGGCTGCCCATCTTGCAGGATAAAATCGTTTCCGATAGAGGTGACCGTTCCGGGTAACACCCCCCATTCGTTATAGTTAAAGGCATCTACCTGAAAGCGGACCGGCATTCCAGACTTCAGGTACCCAATGTCTTTGGGAGATACATAACATTCCGCCACCAGGTTGGAATCGGGGGAGATTATACCTAGTACCTCTCCCGCACTCACATACCCTCCAGGGTATTTGCCCTCAAATTGTTGAAGGGTGCCGCTTACCGGAGCTTTGATCAATGCCCCTTCAGCCTCCTGATGCAATTCGGTGGCATCCGCATGTAAGGTGCTGGATTCCATCCGTAACCGACTCAACTGATCCTGCCACTCACTTCTTTGTTGGTCAACCGTAGACTGGTAAGAAGCCATGGCTTTTTGGTATTCAAACTGTTTGTCCTGGAACTCCTTGGGTGCAATCACCTTAGCATTGAGCAAAGTTCTGTCCATGGCCAGGTCTGCTCTTAGCTTTGAGAGGGTTGTTCTTTGCTCTGCCAGCGCCGATTGGTATTTGGCGTTTTGCTGCCGGTACATGGAAGAACTTAATCCGTCCTCCCCTCCGGAGGCCAGTATACCAAGGTCATGGATATAGGCCTGGTGTTCGGCCAGGTCATAATTGGTTTGGGCCAGCTTACTGTCAGAAGCCTCTCGCTTCAGCCGGAGCAACAACTGACCTTCATGGACGTTTTCACCGTCCGAAACCAGCACCTGTTCAATCATGCCTGGCGTCGGAGCCCTTAGCTCATTTTTTTCCGTGACGGGCCTGATTAACCCTTGAGCGGTCAGGGATACGTCTACTTTAATATAGAATAGGGAAATGATCCCACAGGTAGCGGCTACCAGGAGGATGGAATACATTAACTGCCCTCTTACTGTCACTTTGGGCAGCCAGGAGTAGGTAGAATTTTCTAGGATAGCCACTGGGAACAACTGTGCCATAGCTCACTTGTGGCAAGTAAATTACTGCATTTTAGCTCCGGGAGAAGGCCGGGACCCAAACTGAATAAAATGAACCGAAACACCTACTTTTGGGATGGAAAATACCTACTTATGGGCCTCTCTTCTCTCAACCCTACCGAGCGCTTTACAGAGCGAGTGGATAATTACGTTAGGTATCGCCCTACCTATCCGCCAGCCATAATCCCTTACCTGCGGGAAACCATACACCTCAACCGAAAAACCATCGTCGCAGACATAGGGAGCGGCACCGGCATTTTCACCGATCTTTTACTTAAGCACGGGTTTACGGTTATTGGAGTAGAACCCAACCAGGCCATGAGGGCTGCCGGAGAAAATTTCCTACAGCACTATCCCCATTTCAGCAGTGTACAAGGTACGGCCGAAGCAACCACCCTGGCCAATCAAAGTGTTGACTTCATTACAGTAGCGCAGGCATTTCACTGGATGGACCCAGAGAAAACGAAAGTGGAGTTCTCCCGCATCCTAAAGCCCCAGGGACATACCCTCCTGATTTGGAACGTCCGGCTTACGGATACCGCTTTTCTGCAATCGATGGATGAATTGAAGCGACAGTTCGGAAAGCAATATGAAGCCATTCATTCCAACCATGCCGATGAAACGCAGATACGCGCGTTTTTCGCACCAAAACAAGTACGCATCAAAACCTTCAGGCATGCCCAGATCCTGGACTATGCAAGCCTCAGGGGCCAGTTATTGTCTTCTTCCTATATGCCACAGGAAACAGAAGCTGGATATGAAGAAATGATTAAAGCGCTTGAAGACGTTTTTCAACGATATCAAGAAAACGCCCAGGTCAATATGGAGTACGAGACTAAGCTTTTCCTGGCTTGAGTTGCTCTTTATACCGGCGCGCCATACAAAGGGCCGCAGGTATCATAATCGCGCAGGGAAAAAAGCTGCGCATTTTGATACTTCCGGCCCTAGAGTGGTTGTACAGAATCGACTATACCAGCAAACGCTTAGCCTTTGCCACCACGTTATCCACAGTGAATCCAAATTCTGCCATGACCTGTTCTCCAGGTGCGGATTCTCCGAACCTTTCTATACCAATCACGCCGCCCTCATCGGTAG
>CAJCIQ010000158.1 GCA_903970475.1 Beijerinckiaceae bacterium | reverse complement strand
GTATTATTTCCAGAAATATGTTGGAGATAGAATGGTATATGACACCCTCCGCAGGCCTGCCGGCAATACGGATGTTTATACTTATTCCTCTACCTTTTCCTCAGGACAGGCGGGAACCACCATCATCAATACTGGTTCCCTTACCCATGTGGTTTCCATAGATTTCCAGCATTTCCCTGCCGGAAGTAAATACTACTATTACATCCTCACCGGAGGGTCCGACAATCCCCCCTTCTCCTCTCAGGTGTACGTCAATGGGACAGGCCCTGCGACGCCAACGGGAGGCCCACTCAACTATGCAACCTTGAAACCATTCACAGTACCATTAACCGGAACGATCAAAATATCCGCGCCTCCGCTCAGCGTTATCTACCTGGTGGCGGACCACAAGTAAGCAACGCCCTCGCCGGGCCACCGAGTAAACCTTTAGTAACCATCACGGACCGGAGCCATTAAGCTCCGGTTTTTGTTTGTGGCGGCGAACCCATAGAACCCATAGAACCCCCATACAGCCCCATGAACCCCCATTTGGATCAGCTCCCGGGTTGACTGGTCCGATAAGCGCGTGTTTTTCCCTAAATTACCTACCTTTGTGCCCCGGTTTTTGCTTATGAAAATACATAAGCGACTGGCTAACAAATAGATATATGGCTACTGTAACTAGAGAGCAAATCGGTTTGCTGAATGACAAGCTGACCGTTAAAGTAGAAAAAGAAGACTATTTCTCTTCCTTTGAAAAGTCTTTGAAACAATACAGCAAGAACGCCAACATCCCCGGTTTCCGGAAAGGCATGGTGCCGGCGGGTGTCGTCAAGAAGATGCATGGACCTGCCATCTTCACGGACGAAGTCGTTAAAACCGTAGAAAAAGAGTTAGGCCGTTATCTTGGCGAAGAAAAGCCTGAGATTTTCGCTCAGCCCCTGCCCCTGGATAGCGACTTGCGTAACCTGGACATGAATCAACCTGGAGAATACAGCTTCCAGTTTGAAATCGGTCTCAAACCAGACCCAAGTGTAAACCTGGGAAACATCAATGCTACGCTTTACCAGATCGAAGTAACGGATGATATGGTAGCTGAGGAAGTAGAACGTCTGCGCAACCGTCACGGAAAGGTAGCAGACAAAGAAACCGCCGATACAGAAGAAGATATCCTCACCGTTATTATCCAGGAAAGTGACGCAGCAGGCCATCCAATTGAAGGGTCTAAACCCAAGGAAAATTCCCTGCTGGTAAAATATTTCTCCGAAGCTTATCGCACGCAGGTGCTGGGTAAGAAGACCGGTGACACCCTGGTATTACAGTTGGGTACCGCCTTTGAAGACAAAGAAAGGGAGTGGCTCATCAAGGATCTAGGACTGAATGCCGATGACGCTGCCGATCTCCAGAAATACTTCCTGGTTACCATAAACAAAATAGGTTTACTGCATAAGGCTGACATAGGTGAAGACCTGTATAAGGCTGTATACCCTGGTCAGGAAGTGGCTGACGAAGCCGCATTCAAGGCTAAAATTAAAGGGGATATCCAGACTTATTGGGAAAGGCAGGCAAAAGACTTCCTGCACCATGAATTGTACCACCAGCTGCTGGATGACGCCAAATTTGAATTACCCGAAGCCTTCCTGAAGCGCTGGATGCAAGTAGGTGGAGAAAATCCCAAAAGCGCTGATGAAGTTGAAGCAGCGTTCCCCACTTTCGCTGGTCAGTTGCGTTGGACCCTGATCTCTGACAAACTGATTCAGGACAATCAACTCGACGTTACACCGGAGGAATTGCGTGAATACATGAGGGGTCAGGTAATGGGCTATTTCGGACAAATGAACTTGGGAGACAACACCGAATGGATAGACAGCTACGTGGACCGTATGACTAAGGATCAGCAACAAGTAGAAACTGCCTACCGCCGCATTGTCACCGAAAAAATGTTCAATTGGGCTGAAGGTCAGGTGAAACTGCATCCAAAATCCATTGGTGTAGAAGCCTTCGCCGAGTTACAACACGCCCACAGCCACGAGCATTAAGAATCCTTACTAAAAAGAAGGTCTTCACGATAGGAGTGGTTCCGCAGGAATTTGTGAAAAAAACAATTTCCTCGCGGGCCCACTCCTTTTTGTTAACTCAACCCTTCACGGCTTCACGGCTCCACGCCCCGCATTCATCTAGCTTATCAACCTGAACCAACAGCAGTGGTAACTTAATAAGGTCACTAGCCCCTATCTGGAACTTGTGAAAAAAAACAAGTTCCAGATAGGGACTAGTGACCCCATAAGCCTGCCCTAAGCGACCCCGTAAGCAAGCGCAAGATTCGGAGTAGGGGCAGCGGCCCAACAGGCAAGAACCAGCGAAATGTCGGACCTGACCGTTTCCGTAAGTACCCGACTATGGCCACATAAGGCAGGCCCCGGTAGTGGCGCAGCCCCATTTCCTGGCATTTTGTCCGGTTTTTGGTCTAGCACAGAATTTGGGCATAACCGACTATATTTGACCAACCTTAAAAGTATCGTATGGACTTTGGCAAAGAATTCGAAAAATACGCGGTGAAGGACCAAGGCATTTCCAGTGCCGCCCTCCACAATTACCGCACCCAGTTTCCCACAAATCTCACCCCTTATATCATAGAGGAAAGGCCCCTGAATGTAGCTTCCATGGACGTTTTTTCCAGGCTTATGATGGACCGTATCATCTTCCTGGGTGAGCCCATTAACGACTATGTGGCCAACATCGTGACGGCGCAGTTGTTGTTTCTGGATTCCACCGACAGGAGCAGAGACATCCAGATGTATATCAATAGCCCCGGGGGCGGCGTTTATGCCGGGTTCGGTATTTATGATACCATGCAATTTGTAACGCCGGATGTTGCGACCATTTGTACGGGCATTGCCGCCTCTATGGGCGCCGTGTTGATGTGCGCCGGTGTAAAGGGGAAACGTTCAGCCCTGAGACACTCCAGGATCATGTTGCACCAGCCTTCCGCAGGTGCAGGTGGTCAGGCCTCTGACATCCTGATCGTAGTCAATGAGGTGAAGAAAATGAAGACTGAACTTTATGAAGTCATCTCTTACCATTCCGGACAACCCGTTGAAAAAGTGGCTCAGGACTCCAACAGGGACCATTGGTTGAGCGCCCAGGAAGCCAAGGAATACGGCCTGGTGGACGAAGTACTTTTGCTCAATCCCAAAAAACAAAAGAAAGAGGACTAATTATGTATAAGACAGCTTTATATAACCGGCCTTTCCGCCAGGACGAAGAAGAAGAGCCAAAGGAGCCAGAGAATCCCATGGAAAAAATGGTCAGCTCCTGGCAGTTTGACAAAAAGTTCATAGAGCAAAGGAAGATATTCCTGTGGGGAGTAGTAGACGATAAAAGCGCCAGGGACATTACTGCCAGGTTGCTGTACCTGGATGCCCTGGACAATAAAAAGGAAATATCCTTTTACATAAACAGCCCGGGAGGCGTCGTTACCTCCGGTATGGTCATGTATGATACGATGCAAATGATTTCCTCACCCGTCAGCACCATTTGTATGGGCATGGCGGCCTCCATGGGCTCCATTTTGCTGAGCGGAGGAAAAAAAGGGAAGCGTTTCATCTATCCTCATGGTGAGGTGATGATCCACCAGCCTAGTGGCGGTGGACAGGGTACTTCCGCTGACCTGGAAATCATGGCCGAACAAATCCAAAAAACCAAAGAGCTGGGCGCTGCTATTCTGGCCAAAAACTGCGGAAAAACCGTAGAACAGATCCTCAAAGATTTCGACCGGGATTACTGGATGGATGCCAAAGAGTCTGTGGCTTATGGGATTGTGGATGGAATTCTAGATAAATTGTAGTCAATAACTAGTCAATAACCGGCCCGGAGGGCAAATAGACCGCTTTAAACGAGCGGTTTATTTTATTTTTGTATGGAGGAAGACTTAACTATGGCAAAGCAACCCACACTTCATTGTTCATTCTGTGGACGCAGTAGGGACGAGGTAAAGATACTCATCGCGGGGCAGGAAGCCCATATTTGTGAGAATTGTGTAGACCATGCCCAGGAAATTATTTCCCAGGAATTGTCTGTGCGCAATGACCAGTATACATCGAATTACAAACTTTCAGTCAAAAGACCAGCAGAACTTAAAAAGTTCATGGACGAGTATATCATCGGCCAGGACGAAGCAAAAAAGGTTATTTCTGTTGCCGTATACAACCACTACAAACGCCTCAATCAGGTAAATCCGAAAGCAGATACTTCCGATGTTGAAATAGAAAAAAGCAATATCGTTATGGTTGGGGAAACCGGTACCGGAAAAACCCTGCTGGCAAAGACCATCGCAAAATTGCTCAATGTTCCATTCACCATCGTGGATGCCACCGTATTTACAGAAGCCGGTTACGTCGGCGAAGACGTTGAAAGCATTCTCACCCGTTTGCTCCAGGTCTGCAACTATGACGTAGCGGCAGCTGAAAAAGGGATTGTATACATTGACGAGATTGATAAAATCGCACGCAAGGGAGACAACCCTTCCATTACCCGGGACGTTAGTGGAGAAGGTGTTCAACAGGGTCTGCTGAAATTACTGGAAGGAACCGAAGTATTGGTTCCCCCTCAAGGTGGACGCAAGCACCCTGAACAAAAATTGATTAAGGTAAATACCCAGAATATCCTGTTTATCTGTGGAGGTGCATTCGACGGCATCGATAAAGTGATCGCCCGCCGTATCAACACCCATTCTATTGGATTCAACGTGAACAAGGAACAACAGGAATACCAGAAGCGCAACCTGCTCCAGTACATCAATGCCCAGGACCTTAAAGGTTTTGGTTTGATTCCTGAATTGCTAGGCCGTTTGCCGGTGGTGACCTATCTGAATCCTTTGGATGAGGCCACCTTAAGGTCTATCCTGACGGAACCCAGGAATGCCCTGATGAAACAATACCAGAAGTTGTTTGAGATGGAAGGCATAGCGCTGGAAGTGGATAATGATGTGCTGAATTTTATGGTGAGCAAAGCCTTAGAGTATAAACTAGGTGCAAGAGGATTACGTAGCATTTGCGAAAGCATCCTGACCGATGCCATGTTTGACCTGCCTGGATCGGGTGAAACCAAGTTCCACCTGACACTGGAATATGCCATGCATAAGTTTGATAAAAATCGCATGAATTTCCTGAAGGTAGCCTGATCCCTACCCTAAAGCGCCTACATTTACAAAAACACCACCATATGCAGGAACTACTGGATCGCCTCAAACAACAGGCCGGCTTGACCAGCGAACAAGCCCAACAAGTGCTTCAAACGGTAAAGGACTACGTTAAAGAAAAGTTCCCTATGCTGGAGGGAGCCGTAGAAAACATTTTCAACCAGGCTGAAGCCAAAGGTGAAAGCCTATTTGGGGAATTAAAAGACAAAGTCGGTGGCTTGTTCCATCATGATTAGGACTGGGTACGTGAAGAGCGTAAAGTAGGTTGGAGCAGACTGTACAAAAAAATTAAAAGGGGGCAAATGCCCCCTTTTGTAATCCGGAATCCGCAGAAAGAAAACTAATGCTTAGTTATATCCCTTGAGATGACTATTTTTTGAATTTCAGAGGTACCTTCCCCTATAGTACACAATTTGCTATCCCTGTAATACTTTTCCACAGGAAAATCTTTAGTATATCCATAGCCCCCAAAAATCTGGACGGCATCGGTAGATACCCTAACAGCCACTTCACTGCTGTAATACTTAGCCATGGCAGATTCCTTCGTTACACATTTCCCCCTGGTCTTTAGATCAGCAGCCTGATAAGTCAGCAACTCTGCCGCCATAATTTCGGTTGCCATATCAGCCAGTTTAAATGAAATACCCTGAAATTGAGCTATGGGTTTATCAAACTGATGTCGTTCCTGAGCATATTTGAGCGAAGCCTCGTAAGCCCCCTTGGCTATACCCAAAGATAGCGCTGCAATAGAGATCCTTCCTCCATCCAACACCTTCATGGATTGAGAAAATCCATCCCCCACCGCTCCCATTCGTTGGCTATCCGAAATACGGCAGTTTTCAAAAATCATTTCCGCCGTTTCAGAAGCCCTCATCCCTAACTTATTTTCTTTTTTACCTCCGGAAAATCCAGGTGTCGCTCTCTCTACAATAAAAGCGGTGGAATTATTACGCGTCCGGGGTTCGCCTGTGCGTGCTATGACCACTGCCACGTTTCCACTGATGCCATGTGTAATCCAGCACTTGGTGCCGTTCAATACCCAATCGTCCCCATCCTTTGTGGCAGTGCAACCCATATTTCCAGCATCAGACCCCGTTCCGGGTTCCGTCAACCCCCAGGCGCCCAGTAATGCGCCCGAGGCTAACCCAGGCAAGTACATTTGTTTTTGCGCCTCGCTTCCGAATGCAAGAATATGACCCGTACAAAGCGAATTATGGGCAGCCATGCTTAAGCCTATGCTTCCGCATACTTTAGCCACTTCCACGATGGCCGTTACGTATTCTGTGTAGGAGAGTCCAGCTCCTCCATATTTTTCCGGAACAAGTACGCCCATCAATCCCAGTTCCCCCATTTCTTTAAACAGGTCTTTGGGGAAGGTCTGGGCTTCGTCCCATTCCATGACATGCGGTAATATCCGTGCTTTGGCAAAATCTCGGGCGCTTTGGCCAACTTGTAAGGTGATTTCAGGTATAGAAAAGTCCATCCTCCAAGGTACTAACTAATGTTAGTGCGTCCAAATTAAATTACACAGTAATGGTCAACCCATCGTAAGCCAATGCAACGCCTTGAGGCAGCTCCCCCATGACTTCCTTGTGCAAGCCTAACTGATGGGAAATATGGGTGAAATATGCCTGTCCCACTTGTAGTTCTCGGCATAAATCAATGGCTTGTTGCAGGGTAAAATGAGAGATATGGGATTCTCTCCTGAGTGCATTCAGTACCAGCACTTTTGAACCTTTAATCTTTTCCTTCTCCGGATCATCAATACGATTGGCATCCGTGATATAGGAAAAGTCACCTATCCGGTAACCGTAGACGGGCATCTTATGATGCCAGACCAGGATGGGAATAAAGGTCAGTTCTCTGACCAAAAAGGGCTTGTCATCAATTGTATTGAGTACGATATCTGGTACCCCAGGGTATTTTGTCTCTGCAAAGGCATACCCAAACTCTCTTTTCAATGTCTCTTCGGTGAGCGCATTGGCGTACACATTCATAGGGGCATGCATGAAGTAATTGTATGCCCTTACGTCGTCCAGGCCTGCAATATGATCTTTATGGGGATGAGTGAAGACGACGGCATTGAGCGAGGTCAATCCCTCCCTCAGCATTTGAAACCGGAAATCAGGCGTTGTGTCCACGACTACAGAGGACTTGCCTGTCTGGATCAGGATACTGCTTCTTAGCCTTTTATCTCTGGCATCCGGAGAATGGCATACGTCACAGGGACAGCCTATCATGGGAACACCGGTAGACGTACCGGTACCTAAAAAGGTGATGGTCATGCAGATTGCTGTAACTCAATGATTTCTTCGTACATCTTACGCGCCTCCTGGCTCAGGAGCTGTGGGTCTATTTTGAGTTGCGGTATCAACTCCAATAGTATACCCACCCGGCCTTCCGTGTCCAGGAATTTATTGAGGACCACCACTTTTCTTGTTTCCAGGATGCAGTACCCACTTTGAAAGGTTCCCCTTTCATAGCGCACGATATAGGACGATTCGTCCAATACCTTCTCTATTCGGTTTAGGGTTGCCTGATTGTACCTCATGGATCAAAAATACCTAATAATTGGGAAACTCATCCTTTGGAGATCATCCGCACAACAGGGACAATCATCTCCTCCAGACTGATTCCCCCATGTTGAAAAGTATTGCGGTAATAATTGACGTAATAATTATAGTTATTGGGATAACAAAGAAACTGATCCTCTTTGGCAAAGATATAGGCAGAGTTAAGGTTGGGTGCAGGCAAGCCTGCTTCCTTGGGATCTTTTAGCGCCAAGACGTCCCGGGCATCATAGTTGAGGTTCCGCCCATGCTTATAGCGCAGGTTGGTCGTCGTTTGTTTATCCCCCACCACCTTTACAGGGGTCTTTACCCTTACACTACCATGGTCAGTGGCCAGTATCAATTGAAACTTCTTGTCTGCAATCTTTTTGAGGGCTTGGTACAGGGGAGAATGCTCAAACCAACTGGATGTGATAGAGCGGTAAGAAACCTCGTCAGGGGCCAGCTCTTTGAGCACTTCCATCTCCGTTCGCGCATGCGAAAGCATATCCACAAAATTATAGATCACTACACTTAATGGATATTGCAGGAGATTGTGAATATTATCCACCAGCTTCTGCCCATCGCTGTAGTGTAGCACCTTCGTATAGCTAAACCGCATATCATCCTTGCGGAGCGCCTTCATCTGGATCCTGAGCAAGTCCTCTTCATACATATTCTTAGAGCCTTCCTCATCCTCGTTTTTCCACAGGGAAGGGTAACGTTTTTCAATTTCAACAGGTAACATCCCTGCGAAAATGGCATTACGCGCATACTGTGTTGCCGTAGGCAGTATTGAATAAAAGGTATCTTCCTCTACGAGTTTGAAGAGCTCTGCAAAGAAGGGCTGCAAGATCTTCCATTGATCGTAACGCAAATTATCGATCAAGATAAAAATAGTGGGAATGTCCTTATCCAGGTAAGGCATTACTTTTTGCCTCAGTAGCGTATGGCTCATTACAGGGGCCTTCCCTTCGGGTGCCTTAAGCCAGGAGAGATAGTTCCTGGAGATGAATTTAAAGAACTCCGTGTTAGCCTCCTGTTTCTGGGTTTGAAAAACCTCCAGCATTTCAGGGCTATCACTTTTTTTCATTTCCAACTCCCAATACGTCAACTTCTTGTAGATGCCCATCCAATCATTAAAATCAGGATTGCTGTTCAGGGCTATGAATAAGTTGCGAAACTGCTGTTGGTATGCAGCTGTTGTCTTTTCGGCTACCAAGCGCTTATTATCCAGAATTTTCTTCAGTGAAAGCAATACCTGATTGGGGTTAACTGGCTTGATCAGGTAATCGGAGATCTGAGAACCAATCGCCTCATCCATGATGTCCTCCGTCTCATTTTTGGTAATCATCACGACCGGTATGTGGTGATTGACCTCCTTGATTTTAGCAAGGGTTTCCAAACCCGTGATGCCAGGCATACTTTCATCCAGCAATACAACGTCGGGGGTGTTTTCTTTTACATAATCAATGGCATCAAATCCATTGGTCAAAGTATGTACTTGATAACCTTTATTTTCGAGAAATAATTTTTGAGACTGTAGGCTCTCTATCTCATCGTCCACCCAAAGAATATGCGCTATTTTCATGACTTCAGTTTGCTCCTGATGGAATCTACAATTTAAATTCTGGACCCGAAAATATTATTGATTTACCTTTGCAACCAATGCCCTTGAGAAAGATCATCAATGACCCCATATATGGTTTTATTACCATTGATCACCCGTTGATCTTTTCCGTTATCCGTCATCCATGGTATCAGCGACTACGCAGGATACAGCAAATGGCCCTGGCCAGTTTGGTTTATCCGGGTGCAGTACATACCCGGTTCCATCATTCCCTGGGGGCCTACCACCTGATGGGCTGCGCCCTGACCGAATTACGCAATAAAGGTATCGAGATTACCGAGGAAGAAGCATTAGCGGCAAAATTGGGCATATTGCTTCACGACATAGGACATGGGCCTTTTTCTCATGCTTTGGAGCACCTGCTCATAGAAGGTAGTGGACATGAATCCATTTCCAGGATGATCATGCACCGCCTCAACGAGGAATTTAACGGTTCTCTGGATTTAACCATTTCGATTTTCAATGGTCAATACCACAAGCGCTTTCTGCACCAACTTATTTCAGGACAATTAGACGTGGACCGAATGGACTACCTGACCCGGGATAGCTTTTTTACCGGGGTCTCTGAAGGGGTTATTGGGTATGACAGAATCCTGAAAATGCTGACGGTCCATGAAGGAGAGCTGATGGTGGAGGAAAAAGGCGTCTATTCCATTGAAAAATTCCTGGTGGCCCGGCGACTGATGTATTGGCAGGTTTACCTGCATAAAACAGTGCTTAGTGCAGAAAAAATGCTGGTAAGCATCATTACCAGGGCCAAAGCGCTCTATAAGAAGGGAACTTTAGTGGGAGACCCTTTAGATGCTCCCCTTGACTTTTTCCTGAGTGCCCAAACAGGAAAGACCTTCAGAGAAGCGGACCTGGATGGATTTTGCGCCCTGGATGATACGGATATTACTGGAGCCTTGAAGCGCTGGATGCGGCACCCGGATCCTATCCTGTCTACCCTGTCGTCCTGGCTGATCAATAGACAATTATTAAAGATCAGGTTACAAGGTACGCCTATCGACACTTCTGAGGTAAGGGCCAAATGGGAAGGCATTCAAAAGCAAATGGGCATTTCCGAGGAGGAAGCATCCTATTTTGTTTTCGAAGGAGCAGAGTCGATAAGTACCTACAACGCACATGACGAGATGATCCGGATTTTGTTTAAAAATGGAGATGTGAAGGATATTTCGCAAGTGGACAATGCCCTGATTCATCAAACTTTGGCTAGCCCTGTAAAAAAATTCTACTTTTGTTTCCCGGGATCAAATGGAGGATAGGGCGCCAAATACCATATTAGATTAAAAAGCGTTATTTTACAAATAAAAATACACATCCCTTAACAGCGGGACAAATACGGAAATATGCGATTTTCAGCTGCGCAAATTGCGCTCATGATACAGGGTAAGATTGAAGGCAATCCTGAAGCCTGTGTAGAGTCGTTCGGTAAAATTGAAGAGGCAAAAGAAGGACAACTCACTTTTTTGGCCAATCCGAAATATGAAGACTTCCTGTATAACACACAAGCCTCTGTGGTCATCATCAATACTGCCCAGGAATTAAGGCAGCCGGTTTCGGCTACCCTTATCCGGGTTCAGGACGCCTATTCCGCCTTTGCTATCCTGCTGACCAAATACCAGGAAATCCAAAACCAGCAAATGGTGGGCATTCAACAGCCCAGTTATATTTCTGACAAAGCGATCCTGGGAAGCCATGTATTCATCGGAGCATTTTCATATATATCAGAAAATGCTCATATTGGAAATAACGTGAAAATATACCCACAAGTGTATGTGGGGAACGGGGTTGTAATCGGAGATAACACAATTTTATTTCCAGGGGTAAGGATTTACCACAATTGCCAGATTGGATCCAATGTAACCATCCACGCCGGTACGGTCATTGGAGGCGATGGATTTGGTTTTGCCCCCCAGAGCGATGCCACCTATAAAAAGGTGCCCCAAATCGGGAATGTCATTATAGAAGATAACGTTGAAATTGGCTCCAACGCCACTATAGACCGGGCAACGATTGGTTCCACCATCATCAGGAAAGGGGCCAAACTGGACAACCTCATCCAGATTGCCCATAATGTTGATATAGGAGAAAACACCGTCATCGCCGCCCAAAGCGGGGTTTCTGGTTCCACCAAAGTGGGCAAAAACGTCATGATGGGAGGCCAGGCCGGTATTGTTGGCCATATAGCCATCGCAGACGGTACCCGCATCAATGCCCAAAGCGGCGTTACCAAATCCGTGAAGTCTCCCAATGGCGCCATTTCCGGATCTCCTGCTTTTGATTACAACTCAACCCTGCGCAGTCAGGCCATTTTCAGGAACCTCCCTGAGCTGGAAAAGCGCATTGCCGATCTGGAACAAACGATCAAACAGTTACTAGCTGAAAAAGAAAGTATCTCCTGAAGACCCGGGGATTTGACAGTTTTTCCTACTTTCGTGCCCATGGAAAGCACGAATGGGGCAAATCAGTATTTTCAGCATACGATAAAAGATAGGATCACCATTTCGGGGGTAGGAATTCATACGGGGAAATTTGTTAATATGACTCTCGTGCCCGCAGATCCCAATCATGGGGTCGTTTTTAAGCGGATAGACCTCCCGGGAGAGCCTACCGTTAAAGCTGACTGTGATTACGTGGTAGACACCACCCGGTGTACCGCTTTGGAGCACAATGGAGCAAGGGTCTCCACTGTAGAACACCTGATGGCGGCCTTATTTGGCACCGAAGTAGACAACGTACTGGTAGAGCTCGATGGCCCGGAAATCCCCATTCTGGACGGCAGCGCAAAACCCTTCGTAGACGCCCTGGACCTGGTGGGACTGGAAAAGCAAAACGCTCGTAAGATTTATTATTCCATTGAAAATAACATCTCCTTCGTCGACGACCAGAAAAAGGTCGAGATGGTGGCTATGCCCTATCCGGAAT
>CAJCIQ010000157.1 GCA_903970475.1 Beijerinckiaceae bacterium | reverse complement strand
GCCAGTTTGGCCGCTGCCTCCCGTTTCCACGTGTTTATTTGCGTGGGATGCAATTCATACTTCTTCGCTAGATCCTCGATCGTGCTGCGCTCCTTTAGGGCCTCTAATACTACTTTGGCTTTGAAGTCCCCGCTAAATTTTCGTCTGCTCTTTTTGGTCATGCTTTGGCAATTTAAAATGAAAAATTCTATCTTAATTACCGGACCTTTTTTCGGGGACCATTATAGATATTCAGGTAATTGAACGACTATTGTTTCCAATATTTCCCTTATTATAGCTTTCAGTAGATCCATTGCATCTAATTCCTGCTTTGAAAGATTTCGCGTCTGTTCAATGGCGCGGGTATCAATAAATCCTTCCATAAAAGTGAAGTATTTGAGCGCTTGAAATGGGGATACAGGTCTCCGATTAAACCGGATGTCAGATAGATATGGGGTTTCGGTCCCATTTTCTGAGTATTGGATATGGTAGGTTTCCAAGTTGAGATGCTGCCATATTGCGATTATTCTTTTTATATCATCTATTGTTAAATTCCAGCAAGCCGGTATTTGATAGAGAATTTCAGGACGTTTGAGTGATGCGTATTGCATTTGATTTGCAAGTATTTCAAATGCGTGAAAGGATACTTTTACTCTTGCCATTTTATTGCCATTTAATTGTTGTACGAGAACGCAGCAATTTATCGGTGTTCCCGGAAACTATCTATCGCTATGCTGTGCATTGAATTCATGTCTGCCTAATCGATTTTTTTTTCACGATATTCCTGCCTGATTTGATCTTCCTATTTGTGCAGTTATCGCGATTTTACTTGTAGAAGTTATTGGTGCCTCAATAAACAATCACTATAGCAATGACCTATAATATTATTAACGAAGAGCTGACAAGGTAGGCCAATTTTCCGTCGATGCTCAGAATACGTAGATTTCTTGAATACTTCCATCAAATACGATTAAAATCTAAGCTAAGGAAGCTCAAATACAGACTTGTATTCTTTGATCAATTGCATGTAATCGGCACTGTGCCGCTCTATAGCCCTCCGCAAGGCTGTATTTAACTTATTCAGATCAGCTATGTAGTGCCCATGTCTATCCATCTCAAGATTGTCGAGGGGACTCAGGTCCATAAAGTCATCCAGGGCATTACTTTCTATGATTCCTTCAAAATAGTCATCCTCAATACTTGATAGCTGGCAATAGTCGCTGGCAAATGAGGACTTCTCTATCTGCGAGATTCTGTCATTGGCATCTTTACTTCCTTCCCCCTTATGGCTAAAAAAATAATGAAAATCCTCCATCACTTCATAATCCGATACTCCACCGGCAAATTTCATTACGTAGTAGGATTGAAAAAAGCAGCCATAACACAGCGAAGCCAGGTAATTCGGCATTCTGTCGGCTGGAATTGGTATATTTTGCGCCTCAGCCTGATCGTAGCCTTGTGGCTTATTTAATTCTATTTCTCCGTGTTTACCATCCTTTCCTTCAGGATATAGATAAAGTCCTTTTACTCCAACGTACCCAAAATACAGTTCGTTCAATCGGTGGGCAACGTTATGACCCAATTCATGGTAAAAAACTCGTTCGAGTTGGAATGTGCCCATACTTATTGCATTACGGATTTAATTAATGCTGATCAAGACCAGGAAGATAAGTGGAATGGATAAGGAATAAAAATAGCCTGAATGCGAATTTGAACCTTCTGATTTTTAAGTGCAAAAAATTGAGTGCAAATAAAATTGGCTTAACTTAGCTTTAGTAAAAGCTCTTTAAACTTTCCGGGCGCTTTATTGTGCAATTTTTGTGCAAGGATGCTAATTATTCTAAAATGGTTAAGTCCAGATTAAGAATAAAAAAGTCACCTTTTGGTGGGTTATAAAACAAAAAAGACCAGCCAAATAATATGACTGATCTTTTTTAAATGCTCTTAACTCGTTGAGAACCAAGTGACCCTGTCAGGATTCAAACCTGAAACCTTTTGATCCGTAGTCAAATGCTCTATTCAGTTGAGCTACAGGGCCAAGAAAGAAAAAAAATCAACGAAAGAACTTCAACCCTACTGATCCGTAGTCAGATGCTCTATTCAGTTGAGCTACAGAGCCGTTTCGCCATCGACAGTAGGTGGAAGCCCTTGAACCGTAAACGGGAGTGCAAAGATAAGGGCCAAAAGTATAACTTCAAAAATAAAATGAGAAACCTTTGGGTTGAAGGGGGCGAAAAGGCATTGATAATCAATCCGGGTGACCTACCTTTTCCGGGAAATCTGCATGGCTTGCTTTCCGTTTTCATAGATGACCATGGTGTTTAGGTCTGGAAACTTAAGTTGGACGTCGTAGCCTTCCAGGAAAAATGAATTAGCCGACTCTGGATAGAGGATAGCGGTTGGTACCCCATCTCCTGACACCTTCACTGCATTACCTTGTTGCGCTACGTTGATCTCTTTCCCATTGCTCTGCACATAGACCCCCACATATTTTTGTATAATAGAATCCGGCAAGGTGATGCGTGTATGGGTAGTTGCGCCTTTGTTCATAGTTGCCAGTATTTGCGCTCCCTCTGGAAGGGCAAGCTTAATCACTTCATCAATGACAAAGAGTCCGTTGTCCGCATTGGTCATTACGACTATGCCGGTTTTAAATTGAGGGATAAAGATGGCCATAGTCCGAACACCGACGTCAGAACCGCCGTGTTCCAGGGCGTAAGCGCCATCATGAAGGCCTTCCACCCGTCCAAAACCAAGGCAGCGATAATAGTTATCTTTTACTTTGACTTCGGGTCTTACCATATCGGCGAAGAGGGTATCGGGTAACCCTGCACCATTCATGACGGCGATTCCAAAGCGGCAGTAATCTTCCACGGTGGTGATTAAGTCGTCTGCGGCGCTTATGGTGGTCTTCATGGAAATAAAATACCTGCGACCTTGGCCATCGAACCAACGAGCAAACCGATTGGTATCCAATTGCTCGTTCCAATATTGGGTATTTTTCATACCAAAGGGAACAAACAAATAGGTATGCATCAGCTCTTCCAAGGTCTTCTGGAATTTATTTTCCAGGGCTCTTCTGAGGTATTCGTATCCTTCGCCTGAATAGCTAAACTTGGTTCCTGGTTCAAAATTGAATCGCAATTTGGTTCCTCCATTATCCGTTCTCCAATTGGGGAATCCACTCTGGTGGCTAAGTACCAGGCGTGTAGTTAGCTTAGAAAGATTTGGATCGCTAGCGACATCGGGGTCAATCCAATAATGCATCAAGGGCTCGTCCAGATTCCATAAACCGGCTTTCACCAATTCAAGGGTCACCGTGGCGGTGACTGGTTTGGTCTGGGAGGCAATGTTGAATAAGGTATTTGCAGGAGCAGGAAGGCCTATATCCAAATCTCCAAAGACTTTAAGCCATGCAATGCGTCCGTCTCTGATGAGGCCTACGCCTGCACAGGGCACATGGTTGTCATTCATCCACTTGGAGATATTGGCGAGGAGTGCCCTCTCCACCGAGTCTTCCTGGGCCTGATTTGGAACCTTTGTTTGGATGGGCGTATGGGCCCTGATGAAGGGCGCATAGAAAATAGTAAAAAGTAAGACAAGGGGAAGTATCCGTATTATTTTCATAACAAGGTGAATATAATCTTTTTCTCCCAAATTGGCTTAGGTGATGGTCGGTGTGTTTATTGAATGAAGGCAAGTGGGATGCGGATAGGCCATCAGCAGATTACCTATCATGGACTTCAAGGCGATCTTTCCAAAGAGGTAGCCCAGCAAGACGCGTTTAGCCGGTGTTTTAGCCGCCATTATCTCTTCAAATCGTATGCAATGCTCTACCATTTGGACTACATTCATCTTGCTAAATAGGGCTACTTCCTTTCATTCTGGTCAGGGGGGATAATATAATTTCCAGGTCGGATTGTTCTGGTGGGCAAACGGTTATCCAACGATCGCCACCAGGCATGGGGAGATCAGTAATTACTTTAAAACCCAAGATCTGGGTGTAAAAATGAATGGCTCTTTCCTGATTAATTACATAGATCGTAAAGTGGGGCTTCCACTACCCTTTTGTATAAATAACTATTTGGATAAGATTCCATATTATATTATTGGTCTTCGTCTTTTTCTTCCTTGGGCTTCACGAACTGTTGAAGATATTGCTGGCGGAACTCATTTAAATCTTCTCTTCTCTGTCCTTTCTTGTCTTCCCTAATCCGATCAAATCGCTTGAACATATATACAGACGCGACGAAAGCTATTAACACAAAGCATAAAAAGTCTCTCATTCGGGCTAGATTATAGGAATAAATATAATGGTAAATAGAGTAGGAGGCGCAGGATTATTTCCTGCGCCGTCCCCTCAAGCCACCGTACGTACGGTTCCGTATACGGCGGCCCATTAGAATAAAACAGTCGGAAGGGTGCCTAGCTCCTTGAGAGATACGTACCCTTCCCTTCTTAATAAGGAGTTGTTCAGTGCCCTTTGCATAAAAGGACTATGGCTGGTCCGCCAATACCCCTTGCGAGTGTTTCCCCACTGATATGCCCACCAGTCCGGCATCCCGAGCTGGATAAGCATTTTCACACGGGTGCGGGGATGCTTCCACTGTTTCCAGTAGCATAGCCTTATCCGGCACCTTACCCAGCTATCCAACTCTTCCAGCACGCTTCTTGCTTCTGTCAGTTTGAAGTAGTTGTACCAGCCCCGGTTCAACCTCTGCAACATATCATATCGCTTGTACATTGCGATCGGACGGCTCCTTGAGGTGATTTCCCGGATCTTGGTCTTGTACTTCTTAATGCTGCTTTCCGCAATCTTCAATCCCGTCTCGCCCTTCTTGCGATGGAAGCTATAGCCTAGCAGTTTACTTTCCCAAGGCCGTGTTACTCTGCTCTTGGTCCGGTTCACTTTCAGTTTCAGCTTCTTCTCGATATAGCTGCTTACGCTGTTCAGCACCCTTTCTGCCCCTCGTTCGCTCTTTACGTATACGCAGATATCGTCCGCATACCGCACGAACCGGTGACCTCGCCCTTCCAGTTCCTTGTCCAGTTTATCCAGCAGTATGTTGGATAATACCGGGCTAAGGGGTCCGCCTTGCGGCGTTCCTTCTGTCGGCACCGTCGTCACACCTCCTTCCATGATCCCTGCCTTTAAGTAGCGGTGGATTAGCTTTAGTACCCGCTTATCCCCGATTCCCTCGCTTAGCAGGTTCATCAAGTAGTCATGATTCACCCGGTCCAAGAACTTTTCCAGGTCGATGTCTACCACATGGTTATTCCCTTCCTTCACGTACTGTCTTGCCCGCAGCAGCGCCTGGTGCGCATTCCTCCCAGGCCTGAACCCGTAGCTGCTCTCGCTAAAGGTGCTGTCGTACCTGCCCATTAGTTCCTGCCCTATGGCCTGTTGGATCATCCTGTCCATCAGTGTGGGGATTCCCAGTAATCTCACTCCACCCTCCGGTTTAGATATTTCCACCCTCCTTACTGGCTGCGGCTCGTATTTCCCTTCCTGTATCCTGGCCCGGATGTCTGGCCATTCCTTCTCCACCTGGCTGGATAATCCTTCGATCTCCACCCCGTCCACACCTCCGCTGCCTTTGTTACGCATGACCTGCTTAAAGGCCCGTTGCATGTTCACCCTGCTTAAGATACTTTCCAGTAATTCCATTGCCGCGCCTTTTGTTGTTCCGTCTCGTTTCGTCCCTGCTTTCAAGAAAAGTGCTCAACGCTCCCTGTTATCCTCTGGCTTCCAGCCTCGCTTTCACAGGGCAGCCCTGCCTATCCGCAGGTTTTCTGTTTTCCTTACGCTCTTCCCATTTTCAGAACTACTCCTTAACTCTCTAATGTTTGGCCCTTCCCTGTCCTGGTATCAGGTACTACGACCAAAGCTGACTTCTGTATAGCCCCTGACGGTATCTCTACCGACGGTTGCCCCTCCAGCATTCGCGCATCCCTTCGGCAGCTACTATTCAGATCTCCCCGGGTAAGAACGCAGACCTTCCTCCCATGTGTCCGCCGCATTTACAGATTGACGATCTCAGATAGTATCGGACTTTAACTTGTTATGCAGTCTCGTCCTTCCTCAGCCTGCCTTATATGCGATTTCTGTTCGTCGGACCGGGATTTTGCCGCCGGCTTCCTTCAGATTCCTCTTCGCAGAGGACACCCTTGCCTTAGACTAACGGTTCCCACTATCAGGGTCCGTAGAGGACTTTCACCTCCGAGTCAGCGCCCGTGCCGGGCGCACATAAAGATGCCCGCTGATTGGCGGGCATCTTTATTTATGGGAGGTGTTTATTACAGGGAAGGATCGGCCGGTTTGGAAGAAAGATTTCCGTTCTCGTCGACGTAAGCCAACATATCTGTCCAGTCATGGTGGCCCTGATTATTTTTTCGTTCGAGTTTCTTTTCTGCCTTTTCCCTTTTCAATTGTTGTTTGTTTCTCTCCCGCTCTCTTTTTTTCCAGGTTTCTGGCATTTATAGCTCCTGTTTTTCCCTAGTACATCAAAAAGCTAACCTACTTTAAGGCTTAAAATCAAGCAGTTGATTATCAATATGGGATTATTAGCGCTATGTCAGGAAAACAGACAAAATGCTGTATGCCCTACCTGAAAAACGCCATTTAGGCATAATTAAAATCCCAAAGGAGCACGCTCTATTCGGGTCTTAAGCTCTTAACGGGATTGACCACACTGGCTTTTAGGGTATGATAACCGGTAATGCCTAAGGTAACCAATAGTATCATTCCTCCTGATAGTCCCAGCATCCACCACTGCATATTTATCCTATAGGCGAAATTATCCAACCATTTGGTCATGGTCCACCAGGCCAGGGGGAAGGAAATCAATATGGCGAGACCTATGAGGCGCAGGAAGCCGGTGGAAAGGAGTAATCCGATGTCCATCAAGGATGCGCCAAGGATCTTGCGTATACCGAGCTCTTTGGTACGTTGTTCGGCTTCGAAGGCGGCCAGTCCGAATAATCCCATAGCAGAAATGATGACGGCAATGATGGAAAAGGTTAATACCAACATGGAAACCAATTGTTCCTGGGCATAAAGTTTATTGAATTGTTCGTCCATAAAGGAGTACTCCATGGGTTGTCCTGGAAGTGTTTTGTTCCAAACTTCTTTGACGGTTTGCACTACGCCTGAGGCTCCCTGGGCTGTTGTTTTGATGAGGAAAAAATTCCACCAGTTGGGATCATTAAAAATAACCAGCGGCCCTGTTTTGTCGTGCATGCTTTTGTACTTGAAGTCTTTTAGTACGCCGATGATTTGACCTTTCTTCCCGTGAATGGAAAAGGACTGACCTAGTACAGGTGTGTGGATGCCGAGTTCCTTTATAGCGGTTTCATTGAGGACGACATTTCGGCTATCTGTTGCATTAGCCGGATCAAACCACCTTCCCTGGGCAAGTTGCAATCCCATGGTGGAGAGCAGATCGGCATCGGTGGAAATCTGATTGACTTTTATCTGTTTGGAGCTATCATGACCTTCCCAGTCTATACCCGTAGTGGAGCTACCCACCCGGACAATAGATTGATTGGTAAGGGACACGGATTGAATACCGCTTTGTTGCAGCAATTCCTGTTTAATGGTTTGAATCAGCCCTTGCTTGTTACCGGGTGCAATGCTTCTGGGCAGTCCCACTACCAGCACCTGGGACCTATTATAGCCTGGGTTGCTATTTTGAATAAAATGCATTTGGCGGTAGATAACGATGGTACCCGTCAATAGTATCAGTGAGATGCAGAATTGCACCACAACCAAACCCTTCCTGAACTGGGCATCTTTTACTTTCAATACGGTGATACCCCGGAATATATTCAAAGGTTTGAAGGAAGAAAGCAAAAGTGCCGGGTAAATGCTGTTCAACAAAAAAGACGCTACCAGGGTCGATCCAAGAACGGCCCAAAGGTTAAGGGCTGTCAGATCCAGGGTAAAGTGTTTGCCGGTAATTTCATCGAACAAAGGCAGCACAAGGTATATCAAACCCAGGGTCAGCACAAGGGCTACCAGGCAAATGAGAAAAGATTCTGTAAGGAACTGGTAGAATAAATGCCTCCGTCCTGCACCTACGATCTTTCGGATGCTCACTTCTTTTGCCCTCAGGGAAGCTTTTGCGGTGGCAAGGTTCACATAGTTGATGCTGGCGACCAATAGCAACAATAAGCCCAGGATGCTGAATATGTAGACCACTGACATGCTCCCATGTTCAAATTTGGACCCTTGCAAATCATTTTCAAAATGCATGGCGGGTAGTCCCACGAGGCTGGTGGCAAGGGTATGTGCATCATCATGTTCTGCCGACTGATAGGCGGTGGTCAATTGGTTGTTAAGATGAATGAGGTTGATGCCCTTTTGCACGGCTATAAAAGTCAGATAGTCGGTATTGCCCCAACTGGCTTCGCTTTCCTTCATACTGGGATTCGACATCAGGGCACCTATAGGTATATACATATCATACTGAAAGCTGGAGTTGGTGGGTGGATCGGCAATTACCCCCTGGACCTGGAATGTGTTACTGTCTATTTTGAGGGACGCTCCTATTGCTTCCTGGTCGCCGAAATATTTTTTAACGGCTGATTCCGTGAGGATAACACTATGTGGGTTGCCTTGAAATCCTTCGGCATTTCCCTGGAGGAAACGGTAGTCAAACAAATGAAACCAATTATAATCAACATAAGCACATTTCTTTTCATACTGCATATCTCCATGGACAGATAGAGTCGGCCAATTCTCTGAGTAGAGACGGGCAAACTGTTCTATGCCGGGAACATCCTTGTGAGCAAGTGCTCCAAACAAACCGGGTGCGCCTTCCCAAACCCAATTTCCATCTGTAGTCCGGGTATTAATCCGGTAGATCCTGTCTCCATCTTTGTGAAAACAGTCATAACTCAACTCATTGGTGACCCAAAAGAAGATCAGCACGGCGGTAGTCATACCAACAGCCAATCCGGCAATATTGAGCGCACTTAAACCTTTGTTGTTGGAGATGGCTCTCCAGGCGACTTTGAGGTAGCTTTTAAGCATAGTTTGGGTTTATGCTTTCATGAGGGCCAAAGGGAGTGCCAGGAATATAAAATATTGAAAGTCAGTAACTTTTGATGAGTCTGGCCCTAAAAACTGTTCGATCATGATACGTTCGGTGTGCGGAAGTGTCCAGCCAATTTTAGGCATTTGAAATAAACTCCATTAATTGAGCTATAATATATCGCCCCCTGCTTTGTTCTTCATAATCAAGATGCGAACTTACCCATTCCCCAATGTATTTTTCATTCAGGAGATTTTTAAAAGTGATCTTAAGGTAGCCTTTAACCGATAAGTTAGCATCTCTGATCTCTTCCCAGATAGTCTCGCGATTATTTAATACTTGTACAATTTCTTCAAAATCGCTACTAAATCTGCCATCGTTTTCTCCCCTATCAGCAAATGCTTCTAATTTAGAAGCAAGAAAATAAGGAGCGGAAAAAATACGAACATTAATATTTGTCCCTACAGAAGTCTTGATGGAATTTTTAAATGCCTCCGGATACCATTTATTTGAAAAACCTAATACATTGGCAGAAGTAGGCATGAAATCCACGATGATTCCTTTTATAACAAATCGGCATAAGACACCCGAGAAAGTGTCATTTCTAAAACCCTTTTTCTTTAACTTATTTTCCAGAGCCGCATAATCGTTATAATTTAATAACTCAATAACGACTTCAACATCATCCGTAACCCGACTCCCCTTCCCGGGCCTAGTTGCGTACAAAGAAATGGTTGCCCCTCCAACAAAGACGACGTCATTAGCCAGTTCTTCTAATGCGTGATACACCCCTTTAATTCTGCTTATATTTTCCTGATGGCTCATAAAATCACATTTTGCAACTCATCTAATGCCATTTTAATTTCTCTGGTCTGGCCAACTCTGATTACATCAATACAAGCCAATAATTTATAAAGTAGCTCATCTTCCAGGGCGGCGTTCACTACATTGTTATAGAGGGGTTGAATGGCAACGCCTCTTGTATCACCCGTTAAATCGGGCCATACATAATTGATTTCACTCTTAAATATTTTATTAAAATCAGGATGGGAATGCGCGGTGCGCATTCCAGTTACCAGGGTTCCTGGGAGTTGAGGAAATACATACTTCAGCCCATACCGAATAAACTCCATTAGCGATTGACGATGGACATTTCTCTTTATATCGTCGATTAAACCTGCTATTCTACTCCTGTGTAATGATTCTGAAATTTCCGAGACACTGAGGAAAAGGGAACTGCCTAAATCCCTATACTGCCAGTCTTTTTTAGGTGTTACTACTATTTTTAATAGCACTACTATATCCTGTGGCCTCATGCCATTGTGGGCTTTCATGAGGCAAAGATAGCATTTTTTGTTTTCTGTTCGCGATTTGCAAACAGAAAACAATTTAAGGCCATTAAAATCCACAAAGTTTGGCTTACCGCTCCAGCGTCACGGTCCCCCGGAGGGTAAAGGGTTCACCGGTCTCGCAGATGACATCTATGAAATAGACATAAGCACCTACTGGTTGAGGGAGCCCACCTACAGTGCCATCCCAGGCATTGGAGACATCATTTAGGGGTATATTCTCGCGTTCGAATACGAGGTTACCCCAGCGGCCATAAATGCGAAAATCGCGGACGATTCGGGCGCCTTTCCCTTTGGGATAAAAATAGTCATTTATGCCATCTCCATTCGGGGTAAATGCACCTGGGACTACCACGGCACTTTGCACACAATACAAATGGATGCGCAGGGTATCGGAGGCTTTACATCCGAATTGAGTTTCTCCGGATACGGTGTAAAGGAGGGAGGAATCCGGTGTACTAACGGGGTCTTCGCAATTGGTGCAGCTTAAGTCCCTTGCCGGAGACCAGAACCAGTTGATTACGTCGGGGCTTCCGTAAGCATAGAGATTGACGCTGTTGCCGGCCTCCAGCGGATCTACGGGTCTTACCCTCACGGATGGCAACGGTTCAATGGAAACCGTCACGCTGGCGGTATCCGAAAAGCAATTAAAGGCATCATAGCCAACCACGGTATAGGTACTGGTCGTTGTTGGATTAACCCAAACAGGTGAGCCATTAGTCAGCGTCCCTGCTATCCATTGGTAGCTAAAAGCTCCCTGGGGATCGAGTTGAATACTGTCTCCTATACATACAAAGGTATCTGCTGGCATCTTTAAGGTGAATGGGCCTGCGACCAATACATTGACGGAATCGGTATTGATGCAACCATAAGTGGAGGTAACCTGCACGGTATATTCCGTGGTGGACGTTGGATTGGCCAAGGGAGCCGCAATGATGCTGGACGATAATCCAAGTGCAGGCAACCATGCATACGTCACGCCACCGGAAGCTGATAAAAGCGTAGCGCTTCCCAAGCAGACAACCGGGTTAGCTGGGCTGATCGTAACGGAAGGCAAGGGATGCACGACAACAGAGGCATTAACCGTGTCGGAACAACCACCAACAGAGGTTATCAACGAAACGGTAAAATTTCCGACCGGAAGAAGGAAGGCAGCACTGGAATCGGTACTGACTGTCACTCCCGGCACCAACCATGACCAGTGAACGGTATCGGGAAAGGCGGTAGTGCCAAAATAATGCAAGGTATCTCCCACACAAACGGCAGTTGGCCCGGTTAGTGATGGAGGATCACTGCGGGTTACACGAACCGTGTCCAGGCTAACCGCCACGCATCCTGCTACGGATGCAACGGTAAAGGAAACAGGATAGACGCCGACTTTATTGAAACTGAAATCAGGGTTGGAAATACTGGCGGTATCACCTGCATTTCCGGTACCGTAATTCCAATGATAAGTCAAGGGATCTTCCAATTGGGATTGGGATAGACTATAAATATTTCCACCGAATGCCACCATACCGGAATCGCAAATATGCGCGGGAGAAGCCGAGGCCAACACACTAAGGCTATCTGCCAGCACCGGACCGCTTGGACTGAAAGAGGCCTTACAACCCAGGGAATCTTCCAGGGTAAGGGTGGGCTTATATACGCCTGGTATGCTGTACGTATGGGTCAGGAAGGTATCGGATGCGTTGATCACGGTTCCGTCCCCCAGATCCCATATATAGGAAGTGGCGTTGACCGCTACGGCACGCAAGGTCACCCCGGCAGGTGCGCAAACCAGGGCTGTATCTACACTTACTTTTGCGTATGGGCCTTTTACAACAACCGAATCCAAAACGGTATCTGTTATTCCTGAACCAGAAGCCAACAGGGTTATGTAGTATTTGCCAGGGGTGTTGTAGGTATGACTCGGATCAGGATTTCCCTGGGAAGTTGCTCCGTCACCAAAATCCCAGTCCCAGGAGGTGATATTGAAGTTGGTGGTGGTAAAGTTAAAGATAACCGGTGGGCAGTTGTTCCCATTGACGTAAGCACTGCTATAGGTAAAGGTGGAGTTTACCGCGCTTACTTTCACTATTTGACGGGAAGTATCTGTAGGGCAATAGCCCGGTGTATTGTCGTAGACGACAAGGGTGACGGTATCGGTGGTAGCCACAGGATAGGTGCGGCTTACCTCAGACATATTCGTGGACGTTCCGCCGGAAGAAAAGGTCCATAAAGCACTGTTATAGGGCCCTGAAGTATTGTTATAATAGGTTGCTGTGCTACCAGGGATCAGGTTGGTGGGTGACCAGTAAAAAGATGCCTGGGGGCCATTCACCGTCACGGCGCCTCCCCCGTTCCCTCCCCAATAAAATGCATCGTTGGTGGAGGTAGTGCAACCCGAGGAATCCGTAACACTCAACTGCGCATAATAACTCCCTGCCCCCGGATATACATGGGAAACCGTATCCTGGGTGGAAGTCAGGGTCGTGCCATCCCCGAATGTCCAGGTGGCGCTTACTATCGGACCGCCGAAAGTGGGCTTGGAGGTGTCCTCGAATAATACGGGATCCTTATAACAAGAACTCAATACCTCAAATCCAGGTATGGCCCCGGAAATCTTTATGGGTATATAATTGGATGTATCATTACAATTAAAAGCCTCTGAAGTAAGGATAACCCTCAGGCTGTCCTCCCCAGGTTTTAGGTACTGAAGGGTACCGGACAGGGTGTTGTAATAGCTGTTGAGCCCTCCCCACCAACTGTACCCACTGTAGGTGGCCCCATCCCCATACTGGTAAACAGCACTGTACCAGCTATTACCATAGCCAATGCCATATCCAAAATCCCACGCCCGATAATTGGTATCCAGACCGGTTACAGTCAACTGCAGCCCGGTAGTGGCACAGGCCAGGGCTTGGGGACTGGTCAACACGGGATTTTGCTTCACCAGGACATATACCATAACCGAATCCTGGTTGGTGCAAGCTCCATTGACGGTGGTCAGCATGGCTTGGTATGCACCGGACTTTGTGTAGGTATGCAAAACCGTATCCTGGTTTGTATTCAGTGAAAGGGTATTACCATCTCCAAAATTCCACAATATATTCTTGGCTCCCCTTACCGTGTCGGTGAAACTAACCAATCCCCTGGTACCGGCGCAAGTGTAAACAGGCGTATAGAGGTTGGGGAAAGAAGGGAGTACCGTTATGCTATCCACTTTGGATAGGGTGTCCGAACAACCATAATAACCCGTGGCAATCAACGTAACCGTATAGGTTCCTTCTTTTTCATATTGGTGGTTTTGCCCCGTATAGTTTATGGCACCTATCTGTCCTGTCCCATCCCCGAAATTCCAGATGAGTTCGTAGTAGCTTCCGGTGGAGGTTGATTGCACGGTCACTATGGAGTTCCCACAGACAGGACTGGGGGTTACGATGGAGAAATTGGCAACGGGGGGCGTTAATACCTGTATGATGTTATTAGCGGTAGCGGTTCCTGTACATCCATTGGTCGTGGTATACTGAAGGGTAATGCTGTAGATACCCGGGGTTGTATACGTGTGGGAGGGTGTTGGGTCCGTGGAGGTAGTACCATCCCCGAAATTCCAATTATACTTGGCCAGGTTATAGTTGCCCCCCGCAGTGAAGGTACCTGAACTGCTGGTACAAGCTATAGATGGACCAGAAAATCCAATGGCGATCTGAGGCTGCTCTACGGTTACTCCCTGTCCGATGGTGACTGAGCATCCGTTAGCATTGGTGACCGTAAGCCCAACGGTGTAGTAACCGTCTTGTGTGAAGGTATAGGAAGAAGACCGGCTGGTTGAAAATACATTGGTCCCAATATAGCCGTAACCATCGAAATCTGTCCAGCTCCAGGTCAGATCACCTTTTGTGGTATCGGCGAACTTCCAGGTTGCGGGGATTCCACAAGTACTGGAATCTGCCTCCATCACAAACCCTTTCAGATTGGGTGATGCCGCCACGGTGATAGGCAAAGTCAAACTGGCCGGACAGGTCCCATACATCGCAGATAAGGTAAGGGTATAATTTGCCGGAGACAAGTTTAAATAAGCATAGGGCCCAAACTGGGATGAGTAAATTCCATTGCCTTGAAGGGTCCATACTTCACTATAAGCATTGGGCCCAGGATTACTGGAGTCGGTAATCGTATATTCCTGGCCTCCGCAAAAGGGACTGGGCAGCATAAACTTAGGTTTGTTCTCGGCTACCTGAACATAAGCGGTCTTTACCAGGGAATCGGCACACCCAACAGTTGAAGTAGCAATCAAGGAAACAGTATAAACGCCTGGGCTGGTATACTTATGGATGGGATCAGCGCTGGTGGATGTTATCCCATCTCCGAAACGCCAAAGGTAACTCAGTGTACCAGGCCCGGTGGTAGAATTGGTAAAAGGCACGCCATCCCCCAGGTTACAAATGGTGGTTGAATCGGTGGAAAAAACAGGTAGAACCGCAGGCTTTATGGTGACCAGCCCGGATTGCTGGGTGGTCGCCGAACACCCGTCACTGTTGGTTACGGTCAACTGCACCGTGGGCGTAGACGCAAAGGTATACGTATGGGAAGTGGTCGGTGTAGTACCGTTCAGCGTCGTTCCATCTCCAAAGTCCCAATAATAGCCCGTTATGCTTCCACTGCCTGCCGTGGAGCTGCTTTGAAAACCAGAGGTGAGGGGTATGCAACCAAGGCCTCCGG
>CAJCIQ010000156.1 GCA_903970475.1 Beijerinckiaceae bacterium | reverse complement strand
ACTAGTCATGGGGCTGGTTGCGCCGATCATCAGCCTTGTCGTTTATTATTTTGTCAAGTTCTATCCTACTTATTCCTTTAGGGAATTTTTGGAGTTTGTCCGGAACAACAAGTCGCAGATCACGGCCATTTCGGTGCCTTGTCTGGTGTTGAATATTGCGCTTTTTACCATTTATATCAATTCGCATCGGGATCAGACGGCGAAGGGGGTTTTTGCGGCGACGTTGGTCTATGCGATCATAGCGTTGGTGTTCAAGTTTATTTGAGGGTTGCGCGCGGTCGCTGACCGCGGGTCCACGGGCACGCCGCGGCCAGCGGCTTAAGGCATTGAGCTCTATTTCGTTGAAATTCTTTTGGAACATGGGTAGCCACGCCTTATTTTTGCACTCCTTTTTACTGGCGCCTGCCTTTTTGCGGGGGCCTTTTGAAAGGACGGATTGCCCGATAGTATAATGGCAGTACAACTGATTTTGGTTCAGTTTGTCTTGGTTCGAATCCAGGTCGGGCAACAAGTGACCCGCGACTTACGTCGCGGGTTTTGTTTTTGCGGGAGCGATCCGAGCTTGCTCGGGTAAGGGGACGCGAAAACAAAACTAGCCCGGCCGAGGCCGGGCGTGGTCACTTGGGTAACGCAAAGCGGGGTGGATCAGGCCGTCAAGCCGGAGGACGGCGGTATAATCCAGGCCGGGCAACAGGTGACCTCTCGCATTGCGAGAGGTTTCTTTTTTCGGTAGCCTGGAGCGTTTACTCCCCAAAAGTGGACGGGGAAAAAATCGACCCGACGAAGGAGGTTCAGAGGGTTATTTGGTTGAATCTAATTCAGGCTCAAACTATTTATTGATCTTAGCTAACTCTTCTATCATCGCTTTTCTTGCCTTGTACCGTTGTGTGAATTGTATGACCAGTCCCTTCACAATCTCTTTGCCGCCAGCCAATGTTTGCATCTTCTTCAATCTCTCCCGGATTGTGATGTAATGATTCCGGCCAGTGTTTTGAGAGGCATATTCGATAAGGGCATTGCTGTATACAGTCAATACTTCACTAGGATATTTTGCCGTGAGCCAGGATGAGTAGCTATCGATGAAATGTAACGTGGTGCTACCCTGCAAGAGTTCCAGCAACCGGTCCCAATACTGCTCTTCGACAAAAATACCTGCGAGACGGGCATCGTCATTAAAATGAATGCCGGCCACCGGCTTATGCTGCGCCTGGATCTCCTTTATAAATTCCTCTGCAACGGCAGGCCACTCCTTTGTTTTATAAGTGGCCTTGATGACCTTGTAATACTCCATATTACGTCCGTTTTGATAGAGTTCTCTGGCTATGGCGCGAAACGCTGCCGTATCTTTTTCCAGTTCTGCGATTTGCAGTAATGTCTTCCTATATTCATCCACAGTTCCGGGTAAGTCTTTCTTTTTAGCTATCCCGATGCCTTCCTTTATGAGTTGTTTGGCTTCTGAAAATCTTTTCTCCGCAACCTTCTCACTAATCAGCCCCATCCGAATCTCAGAAAGATGAAGAAATTGAAGCCGGACCAGGTCTGCCTCTTTTCCTTTACCTGCTTTTCTCAGAAGCGCCAGCTTTTGTCCTATCAGTCGCTGCATTTCATAGTCCCTAAACCATTCGTCTTTCCTGGATTTGCAATCGGCAAGTAGCCGGTCGATAAATTCCAGAGCTATGCTTTGACTTTTAGCGTCATAAGTCGCCGTAACGACGACTTCCAGCCATCTATCGTCAAAATCGAAATAATCATATTGAGCGCTTTTTGCTTCCTTCAAAGCATCGCTGAAAATATGCTGGCGGAGGGCCATTGGGATATCGGAATTCAGGAGATACGAAACAATTTCGAAGGCCTCCCGAATACAGTTTCCTATACCGCCACCGCTATCGTCCGCATCTTTCAATATCTCATGAACATTTTCTATGACAGCAAAAGCAATCTCTGCTGCAACGCCAAAGTGAGAGAGTTTTAGCGCCGACTGCGCCTGGGCCAGTAGCCTGTCGACCACCCGTACAAATCCGTTGACATTGTAATAATCGATGTACTTCCCCCGCCCTCCGGCGCGATCTGCTGCACTTTTGATCAGCCTGGCATACGTAGATCTTCCGTCCGACCCAGATTCAGGAGCGTAGTGCGCCAGCAGCAAGTCCCGGAATTCATGGTTGTTGCTGCCGTATTCAATAACGAATTGTTTCAGTTCAGTTTCTGCCAGGTCATTCACGATCTCAGCCCAATCTTTTCCTGATGCACTTCCCCTGTTTTTTTTACCGGAAGCCACGTGTCCTTGTTCCAAGATAGCATATAAAACGGCGACGATATGCTTACAATATTGGGCGTCATGGGGGCAGTCGCATGAGCAATCGGAAATATCCTTCCCGGAAAAATGTATCTGAACCTTGTAATCTTCACTGCCGCTTACTATAGCGTTCCATAACCCTTTGCTGCCTTCCTCAAGGCGAGCAACAGCACCGTTCTCAAAATAATCACGTCCTTTGTCCAGAACTGGTCCGGGTAAGAGAAATTCAAAATTTTTTAATGGCAGACTTCCGTCGATCATTGGGATACCTTTAAATAGTTCGGCTGGTCTGGTGTTTCCCCTTCGGAAACTTTCCTGAGGTCTCCAGGTTTTCAGTTATAATTAATTTCCCATTACAATGCTAAGATTTTACTGGCACTATCTTCAGTTTTGCTTTATCCGGCTCTTTGAAGGCATTGCTCGCTTCCAGGTGTTTTTCCATGGCGTCCATATCGTCACCGACGATAGTGGTGCTAAATTCATGCGCGCGCCCCATCATCCGGATATAGGCTACAGGATCCCCCTGTCGAGTCAGCTTTCGTAGAGCCAGTGCATAGTCTTCCCGGTAGACGGTTGGGATGATGATCTTCGTTTGCTGTTGTTTGACCAGATCTGCGTTCATCATAACCCGGGCGACCCGTCCATTTCCATCCAGGAAAGGGTGGACCTCACTGACCAGGAACATAATATAGATCGCTCTCGCAAAGGGTTGACTCAGTGCCTGGTAGAAGTCGAATCCTTTTATCAACGTTCCCTTGACAAGCAACTGGTCGACAAAATGGGTCTCACCGGCGCGGTTGTTTTTATCTTTAAACTGCCCAGGCTTTTTGGATGTCCTGGCGCTCAACAACACTTTGTGCCTGTACAGAAGCATATCCAGCAGCTCTTGGAAAGTGCCAGGAATGACACCTATCTCCTGTCGGTTGCTAACAAGCTTATACGTACCTAAGATATCATGCGAATCCTCATCCCGGGCGGGCATCGGCGTATCGGTTTCGATGATCCGTTTGGCCTCCTCCAATTCAAATTCGGTCCCTTCGATATAGTTGGAAAAATAGGCTTCAAAAAAGGCGAAGTTGCGGAATGCTTTTATGCTAGTGTTTTTTTCCGGGAGGTGTTTAAATTCCTGTTGCTTCAGTTCTCTGAACAGCTTCTCAAAAAGAGAGAGCCGCGCGGGATCGTATGGATTTCCGAAGGCCCGGGCCACGGCCAAAGGTGAGGATAATATCTTCGACGGTTTTGTTGTCAGCAAGGCGCTGATAAGTTTGGTGAGCTTATCAAACTCCGTTTCCATGTCTAATTTTTGGGCAATTTCCCTGGCCTTATCCCGAACTTCATTCAACCCATCTTCCCCCTTTACCCGGATCACATTTCCCAACCGATCTTCGATCTCCGGTAAGCTAAGGATTTTGGATTCCGGTCTTGGCTGACGGCTGACCTCCATGTTCTCCAGCAACGCCCTTTCCATTTGTGAAACGAACAGTTCACCGGAGAGCGGATTATCCCCTTCTATCGCCCCTGGACCTTGCATGAATCGAAGGATAACGCCAGGAAGGTTTATTTTTTTGGTATAGGTATACGTCAGGAAAATGTGACCCGCAGCGGTCGGCTTAAATTCAAGTGCTGATCGGTGGCTGAGTACTGCGCCTGGGTATAATCTGCCCAATACCGTAAACAGATTCCGTCGAATGATCGTTTCAGGAGATTCCTCGAAATTGGGTGTATAGATGCGAGGAGCAATCTTGCGAAGTTTCCGTTCCTTTTCTAGTTGGGCGATCTGGCGGCTAAGGCTGGGGTCACTGGAAGAGAAGACCACTTCCTGGAGGTGTATAGGGAGAATTTTTTCCACTAAATAAAGCTATTTAGTAAAATTTAACAATAATTTTCCATTATAAGTCAATTTTATGCAAAAATTTTCCAATAAGGAGGAGCAAAAATTTTCCAGCCAAATCAATAAGCATCCTATTTCTATCAAATTTTTTCCACTATAAATTATATATAGACAAATAATTTCCAGAGAACTGCTTAGGCGATCATATTCGGCAGCATGTGTCTTTTCTAAAAGGGAAGGCTCGTTAGGTCTTCATCGAGCCGAAGTTTTTGGTGAGCGCCGAGCGCCCCCGATAACCCTAAGGGAAGAGCAATCTGCGGAAAAGGAGAAATTCCAAAAGATGATTTCTGCGTGCAAAGTCCCTTGCCGATAAATGCTCGAACAACCGTTCGATTCTTTTATTGAATATCCGATATGTTTAACAAATTCTATGCGGCGCAGCTACTGCCGGTACAGATTATCAGGAAATTAGTTCAGCTACCAGCCTCAAATCTACTAAGAATTGGTTCGAGAAATGTCCAATCCGGCCAACAATGAACCCCACGCTTCGGGTGGGGTTCATTGGGTAATGCAAAGCGGGTTGGATCACCGGAGCGGTTTAGAGGAAATCCTGGGTTGAATGGATAAATCTTTTACAGATGCTCCTCTATCAAAGCTTCCTGAATATCCTGCCGCCATAATCAATTACACTAGTAAAAAAACTGTTCCGATATTATCTTACCCTCTTTGACTTCATACAGCATAATTTCATTAATCTGTACTCGCCCAAATCCATTAACTGTAATATCCATCTCTCTTGCTACTGCAAAATGATTGCCAGTTACAATGGGTTCCGAGGTATTGACCCTGTGAACGTTTTCAACCTTTTTCACAAATGCATCCGCTTTTGCCCGGACAGCAGCTTTGCCTTCCGCATAACCCATATATGGAGAATTGGGCGGCTCTATGCTTTTTACATGATCTGCGAATAGCTCATCCTGTATCTCAAACCATTTTTCCTGCTGCGCAAGCTCCTTGAAGCGCGCCACTAATTGTTCCGTTGTCATTATTCAATTTTTTGAAAGTGATTTTTTCTTTCCTTATACGTAACTTAAAAGTTACACGAATATATAAGTAACTTTTGAGTTACCCAAATATTTCTGAGAACACCTTCCTGTTATAATTTGTATTTTCATCCAACCATGAAATCAGTAATTCTAGCCTCTTTGCTGTTCGTCAGCACCCAGGCCCTATGCCAACAAGACACCTCCATCGTAAAACTCGTTAACCCAAAGACCGTATCGACGCCGCATGGGTTCACACAGGCGGCTATCATCGATTTGGGTAATTCCAAAATGGTTATCATGTCTGGTCAGGTCGCGCTAGATCCAAAGGGTCAACTGGGGGGTTTAAATGACTTCAGCAAGCAGGCCGATCAGGTCTTCTTAAACAGTAAAAGCATCGTAGAATCAGCGGGTGGAACTATGGACAATATTGTTCATCTTGGTTTTTATGTTCCAGATTTATCCAACTTACAGGCTTTGCGTGCCATTAGGGATAAGTACATTAATACCAAAATACCTCCAACAAGTACCCTGGTTCAAGTTAGCCGGTTGTTCCGCGATGATGTCCTGCTGGAAATAGAGGCTACCGCCGTGATTCCAAAGAAATAGGACTTTCAGCCCAACCGTCCCATATATTGAAATTTTGTTTCCCTCCATTGATATCCCATTTCCAAATTAAGGTGAATGATAGCCTTATTGGCCTCATAACAATTGGTTTCTAAAGCGTCCACCCAATCATATCTATAGAGCGCCTCCCGGGTCAAACTGTCTTTAAGAAAAGTCGCCCACCCTTTCCCTCTATAAGGAGGAGCTATGCCTGTAAGTAGCTGTGTGGCGATGGTATCGCCCTGATGCACCAGTATAATGGAAAGCCCGACCAGCTCTGTAGAAGGCGTCAGCAGCATACCCACCAGCATATAGGTTCCTGAAGCCTTGAATTGGCTTATTTTTCCAGCCAATCCCTCTTCTGATTCTTTGAACAACTCCCAAGGATCTTCCCTGACAATATCATTCATGCAAACCGTCATCAAGTCAGCAAAAGCTTTGTAATATACTTCCGGAACATAGTCATGGATTTCAAACACCAACCCATTTGGAGGGTACGCACCTGTAAGCGCCGGCACATCCTGTTTTTCCAAACGAAAATAATTTAGTGTATTGACCCTGGAAGCGCCAAGCTCCACTAGGATATTCTCCACCAACCTATCGTTTGTTGTACAGGCAAAAGATGCCCCAGCAGGTAATAATATGTCTAATCCATTCTGAATATTCTTTACCACCGATGGATCTACAGCCTGCCACTGGTGGAATAGTTCAATTTGCCAAACCGGTTCATCCGTGACTGACATCCATAGAGCATAGCATCCGTCAACAAGACATACAGATCCTTGCGCCTTTGATGTTGTACCACCAATTCCTGCTGAGACAATGAACTCTTTCGAAGAGAATTATACAATGGAAGAAATAGGTCCCATTGAGCATGGGTCGCAGATGGAGGGTAAAATAACATGGGGCGGCTCACACCATAAACATAATATTTTTAATTCAACTCCACCACACTCTTGTCCAGAGTGAGCAAACCCTTATCAGACAATTTCCTAAGCAATCGGGAAATCACCTCCCTGGAAGAATTTAAGTCTCCCGCAATCTCGGTGATGGAAATAGGAAACCGAGCAGACCCCACAGCATCCTGATGACGCCTCAAATAGAATAACAGCCGTTCATCCAGCTGACAAAATGCAATCTGATCGATCGTATCCAGCAGCTCTTCAAACCTGGAACGGTAGGTGTCAACGACAAACTGTTGCCAGGTTTTATAATGAGCCAGCCAAAGTTCCGTATCATGGACATCAATGGCAATGACTTCGACCTCCGTCATCGCTTTAGCCATGACCTGACTCATCCCGTCCCTGGTTTCTCCTAACATAGACAATGCACAGCCCTGACCTGGATGCAAATAATACATGAGGAACTCATTCCCCTTATCATCTTCCCTATAGATTTTTAACACTCCTTTTGTTAGGAGCAAAGAAAAGCGTATCTGTTGCCCACTGCTCATGAGGATTTGTCCTTCGGCAAATGCGCGAATCTCTACCCTGGCACTCATTTGAGCCACCAGATCAGCTTCCAAGGATGGAAACAACGCCGCTATGTAAGCTTCGCTTATCATACGCACTGACCTTAAAAATACAGTCCAGTCGTGACTTTGGTCACGTCAACTTTGAACACCAACTAAGAAGTTTGCACAAAAAAGATGTACTTTCTCAATAAGCTATTCGGTAAATCAGTGAACTACAGTGCTTTAATGGAAGAGGAAGATGCCGTAATTGTGGACGTAAGAACCCAAGGGGAATACTTGATGGGACACATAAAGGGATCCGTTAATATACCATTAGGAAATCTTAGACATAGAATGAAGGAATTGAAAAAGGATAAACCCATCATTACTTGTTGCCGTAGTGGAGGAAGAAGTTCCATGGCCAAAGGCGTTTTGGCCGCCGCAGGATATAAAGTATACAATGGAGGTGGGTGGCAAGGTCTGCAAAGCCGGATCAAGGACAACCCTTAAGGCATCAGCGCCTTAGCCACCGCCTTCTTATTGGACCGATGCAACACGACAGATTTGCATTGATTAAATGTGGCAAAGGCGGATAATGCATCCCTTAATTTGTCTGTATCAGTTTCAGATAGCTTGACAGACTCGAAATGAAGGTTGAGCACATTCAGTATCTTTTGTTTCCTGTCCACCTTCGCATCCATTCTTGCCACGAATGTATCTCCAACCAGGATGGGCAAAGCAAAATACCCATATTTACGTTTGGCCTCCGGCACAAAACATTCCACCTGATAATCGAAGTCGAAAAACTCCTTAAGCCTAGGCCGGAGGACGTTTATCACATCGAAGGGAGATAATATAAACGCATCCCCCACAAGCGTTAACTTCTTTGAGGCATATCCGCGAAGCATATATAAGGCAGGGCCCTTACTTCCTTCCAGGGTCGCTTCATAAACGGCTCCCTCTGATACCATCTCCGCCAGTTCCGCTTTAATGTTCTCTTTAAGATATCTGGTCCTCCAGATAATATCCTTTGCAGAAGCAACGCCCAATGCTCCTAAGGCTCGGCGTATGACATACCTGGCATATTCTTCCTTGGAAGGCATACGCGTATCAATGTCCATGGGTACTTTATTTAAAGGGAGATCAAAAACCTTCTTAAAATCTCTTTTATGTGTGGTCATCAGGGCACCTTGCAAATACAGCCGCTCCAATGCCACCTTGGATGGGCGCCAGTCCCACCAACCCGTATTGGGTCCTACCCGGTCATTCTCAAAATCCCCGGCCATCATGGGGCCATCTCTGGAAATCCGGTTCAATACTTTGTTCATGACACTGAGCTCTTGCGTTGGTGCATCTTTCCATTTATCCAGGAAAAACGCTTTCAAAGGGAGCGTGAACCTATAGTCTTCCATGGGCATATACCCGGATGCATAGGTAAAGTATTCGAATATCCGATCATCCGTCTGGAGCTCATCCAGCCATTCGACTTTATAGCCGGGAATCCGGGAATGCATCACATGATGGTGCGCACGCTCTACGACATAGTTGGTATCAATCTGGACATGCCCCAAATGGTCAATCAGTCGGAATACAGCTTCAACCCCTTTTCCGAATTGGCCTTTTTTTGACAGACCAGCCGCATGAAGAATAATTTTCCTCGCTTGAGGCAAAGACAAAACAATAGGCTTCATGCAGGGAAAGGTAAGAAAAATCCCGAGCCCGAAAGCCTGGCTAAAAACTATACCTCACCCCAAACCACATCTGCCACCTGATGGCCATAAAGTCAACAGAATAAGGCTTTCCCATGAACAAATATCCCTGCACCTTTCCATATCCAGGAACACCGTCAACAATCAAATTGCATCCGCCACAGAATTTTTGAAAGCAGAGTTGGTGCATCTGAGGCATTGAGCGCCTCAGGCCCCTTTAAGAGTGCAATCCCAGAAACGCAAAAGGTTTAGTCTCCACAAAAGATTTTACCGCATTACCCTCATAAACCTCCCCATGAGACAGCGCCAACTTCTTCACCGCAGCCCCCTCTGAAAAATCCACCTCCTTTAACGGCACCCAAACCACATTCGGGGTCGTGGTCGTCTCAAAGTAATACACCAAATCCCTTTGATCCGATACAGACCTCCACCTAGTAGAAGAAATATTGGGATGACCTGGCGTACTGATTCCCAGCGGAACAGAACAATTCCTGATCACACTGAAAGCATATGCAGCCCCCAGCCTCATATCATCCGTCTTTGGAATAACATCCGTATAAAAAGAAGCCCGCACAAAACGATCAGCCGCCCGGTTCGTCCCCGGCAACATCACCGTACCCCCGATTTCCTTCCAATATTCATTCAATGCCAACTGCTGGTCATAAACAGGAGAGTTCGTCATCACCACATACTGCTCACCATGATGGATCACCAGCTTACCATCTATATACTCCAGGATAGCATTGTCTCCCTTCGCGTCTGAAATAGACAAATGCAAATTCGCCAGCCTGTCCTGTCCCGGAACCTTATCAGTAACAACCGTAAACTTCTCCTGCTGCAACTCATCAACCGCTTCCGCCACCGTCCCAAAATTATCCAGCACATATTGCGTCCACGCCGAAATACTCAACCCCGGCGTTTTGCCATCCCACTGAGGATATTGCGACTCCGCCAGCCACAATAAGTTCACCACCAACCCCTTTTCATTCATTCCATCCGTACTCGAAAAATCATATGCAGAACAAACCACACTTCCATACTTAGACTTCCATTTAACCGAAGAAGGCCCTACAACACCATCCCTGTTCATTCCTCTGGGAAAAAGCCACAGATTCGGATAAATATCCTCCGACCAGTCCATTGACCGTGCCGTAATAATCAGATTACCCAATCCCTTATACATGACCCTCGTACAGGCCACACCACTGTACAGCGCATTCCCCACCACCAATAGCAGGGTAATAACCATTGTTTGGATAAGTGCTTTCATATTAGGTAAATTTTAATACATATATAGAAATTAAACCTTTATGCACCCATCTGCAAATCAACCTTGCCAATTTCTTGGCGTAAAAAAATAATTTTGCTACATTTGTCCTCCACTATTGCCCGATAGTATAATGGTAGTACCGCAGATTCTGGTTCTGCTTGTCTTGGTTCGAATCCAGGTCGGGTAAC
>CAJCIQ010000155.1 GCA_903970475.1 Beijerinckiaceae bacterium | reverse complement strand
TGTAAGGTAATTTTATCGTTTATGACGATAAAAACATACCTTCATGGTATAAATTGGGGTTTTGCATTTGGTATGGCATTTTCTACACTGCACGGTACTTTACTTTAATTTTTACATCCCTCAGATCATTCCTAACACCGGCACAAATACAATTTATGGCAAGAGGAAAGGAATCGTTTAACAAACGAGACAAAGAAAAACAGCGTCAGAAAGAAAAACAAGAGAAAAAGGATAAAATGGAGGAAAGGCGCGCCAATCAGGGTAAGGGAAAATCATTGGAGGACATGATGGCCTATGTAGACGAAAATGGCAACATCACCTCTGTTCCACCTGACCCTGATAAGAAATTGGTATTCAATCTTGAAGATATTGAAGTCAGTGTCCCCAAGTTAAAAGAGGCCCATGACCCGCTAAAAGAAGGCAGGATCGACTATTTTGACTCATCTAAAGGGTTTGGCTTCATCATCCAAAGCAATGGCAACAAAGTTTTTTTCCATATTAATCAGGCTACCTATCAAGTCCAGGAGGGCGATCAGGTAAGCTTTACCGTTGAAAGAGGCCCTAAGGGATGGAACGCGGTTGGTGTCGCAAAAAGGACCTGAGCCGTGACCACAAAGGGGGGTGAAATGCCCTTCCGCGTTTATTTATTTGGCTGGGCCGGTGATTTGGATTATCTTCATTCGAACTATTGAAAATACAACATTAAGTAATCGAACTGTCTCTCTACCGGTGTTCTCTACAGGTTTCATTTCCACTACTTTTTATTGCATTGATTGGTCCGGTATAATTAATTAAATTTTTTATTTATGAACATTTATGTATCAAACCTGGGCTTTCAGGTAAACGAGGAGGACTTGAAATCCCTTTTTGCAGAATTTGGGGACGTGTCTTCTGTAAAAGTAATTACTGATAGAGAAACTGGTAGATCCCGCGGATTTGCCTTTGTTGAAATGAGCGATCAGGGTGGAGCAGAAGCGATTAAGAAACTGGACGGTCGCCAGGTTGATGGCCGGGCAATTTCCGTATCCGTGGCTAAACCCAAACCCAGCAATGGCGGTTCTGGCTCCTTTTCCAGGGATAGGGGAAACCGTTGGTAGGACAAGCTAACAAGCAAAGTGGTGCTAATATAGAAAGCCTTCCAGTAGCATTGGAAGGCTTTTTTTATAGAGCGCCTGGACGGGGGCATTTAATCAGGTGATTTGTCGGGTGCATTATTCAGGCGGCCAGTGGCTGCTTTATTTGGGCTCCCACAATTCGATTTTGTTACCCTCTGGATCCATGATTCTGCCAAAATTTCCAAAGTCATACTCTTCCACTTCACCGATGATGGTTACTCCTTTTTCCTTCAATTCCGAGAGCAATCCTTTGAGATCTGCAACCCTGAAATTGATCATAAAAGGCTTTTCAGAGGGTTCAAAGTTGCTGGCGTCTTCTTTGAAAATGGCAAACGTTGTGCTGGCGCTGGTCTTATCATCCTGATCAGCTACCCATTTGAACTCCATAAAGCCATGGGTGAACGTAAGTCCCAGGTGCTGGTCATACCATTCCATGAGTTGTCTGGGATTGCTTGCTTTGAAAAAAACGCCGCCTATACCGGTTACTTTTTGCATAGAAGTATATTTATTGGTTATCAAAATAAATCAATAATTGGACTTTTGGCGTTTTAGGATAAACGCGGAGATAAGGGATATTACGATCCCCACCGGCAATACCTCCACATAGGTCATCAGCATCACCATGATCGGATTCTTGTACATGCGGCTCATGCTGTTAATAGAATCCAGCTTTTTTTGCAATGCTTCAGGAGTCAGGCCACTATGTTGGGCTTTAAGGATCATAGCGGCAGCATATTTGTCCATAAAATCAGGCATGAAGCAGTAGTACTCTATAAGCCAGGCCCCTACATAGAGGGTAGAACCGATCAGCGATATGCCTAGCCCAATCAAAAAAGCCTGTACAAAACTCACTATGCCTTGGTTGTACTTATCCCTAAAATTCCTGGTCCCCACATAAATAAAGGAGAAGGCAATGATCATGGCCGTGTATCCAGCCACTACATTATCTAAGTGTCCATGAAAGGTTTTACTGATCAGGTTGATGGAGAAGATATAAGCGGCAAGGATAATACCTGAGGCTAGCCCAAATATGAAAATGTTTTTTTTCATTTCTTTAAGTATGATTGTGCCGCTAAAATGGGCAATTTCAACAA
The DNA here is from genome assembly GCA_903970475.1 of Beijerinckiaceae bacterium. Taxonomy (GTDB): domain Bacteria; phylum Bacteroidota; class Bacteroidia; order Chitinophagales; family Chitinophagaceae; genus Dinghuibacter. The sequence continues at coordinate 24,958 of CAJCIQ010000155.1, read as the reverse complement.
ATTACCTTTCATACTTTCGGGTGATTTTTACTTTATCAGCCTCAGTCGCTTTGATTTTTCCACTGCTTGGGTCCGGCGCTTTACATCCAACTTCTCAAATATCCGGGAACCATGGGTTTTGATGGTATTAAGGGAAACAAAAAGCCGGTCTGCAATTTCCTGGTTGCTCAGGCCTTCTGCCATTAACTGAAGGACTTCCTGCTCCCGGCCGCTTAACCCAAAACGGGCAAGTTCATTTTCATCGGGTGCGTGGTCCGAGGTCGCAGGTAATTGTCCCTGGATTGCCATTACCGGTGGTCCCACCTGGTCCTTTGGAGCTGGTTGAGCTTCCTGCTGCACTTTTGGTTTGGCGAGTTTGAGGGCTAGCCAGATGCCCAGTCCCGTGAAAATGAGGGCCAGGGCTCCGCTATAGACTTCAATGGCATGGTCAAAAAGGAGAAACCGCCACTCCAGCCATTTGAGCAGGATCAGCAAGGCTGCCATAGCAAGGCCATATATAATGATGCTCCGGCTCATTGATCCTTAAAAGTACTAAGGAAAATCCTAAGTGGGTTTAGTCATTGGCTAACCTGACTTTTCATGGGGGTTGATATAGAGTAGGTTCAATGAAATAAGCAATACGGATGAGCTTTTATTTTCCATGCCCTTTAAGGAGAGACAAATACCTACATCACCAGTTAGAGATCTGTTGGTTGGCTCAAATTTGTCTTTAACCGAATGGAATTGAAATATGGCCCTAACCAAAACTACATATTGACCTATATTAAGACTATGGCACGCAAGGATCAGGACGCTCGCCAAACTTTCCAGGCCCAATAGATCAGGACAAACTGGAGGAAGAACCGGATCACCGCGGCCCATCGGGGACCAATGGCTGGCCGATCCCTAAACAGGTCCCAGGTATGAAGGGGAAGAAAACCCAGCATTAAAATCAGGACAACCAGGCCTGCCTCTTTACGGGTGGAAGGGAAAAATAACCCAACACCTGCTGCGAGTTCTATTACGCCAGAGACGATGACAATGCCCATGCGTTGTGGAAGGAAACGGGGCACAATGGGCAGGTATTTTCTGGTAATGAGAAAATGGGCCAAGCCGGCGGCTGTCATGAGCACACCCAAGGCAATCGTCAACACTTTTACGTTCATATCCTAAGCTACGTCAAAATCCGCCATATGGATCGGCGGTGATTGGCCCTATGGATTGAAGGTGATTCACCCGAAGGGTAGGTTGGGGATTGGTCCGGTGGTGGTCTGGGGCTTTAGGTCTGGGCGAGTCTCAGGAGATCCCATACATCTTTTTGATGTTGTTACCCATCAGGGTGATGACCATTTTGCGGGGAAGCACCCGGTGCATAAAGAAGGATGCCAGTCTGTTGCTGCTCCCAGAAATAAAGGAGGGGGTCTTGCCGATCCGGTTCAGGCATTCTTCGACTACCGCGTCAGGTTGCTGGACGGGCGGTGCTAACGGACTTGCCTTGGCAGGACAGGTTGCTAAATAATTGGGGGTGGCTGTTGCACCTGCGCAACAGGCGATGACGTCTACGCCGAGTGGGGACCATTCATACCATAGACCTTCGGCCAATATGCGGAGGAAGGCCTTGGTAGCGGCATAGGTGACCAGGTTACCGGAGCCTTGGAAGCCGGCCAGGGAAGACATGATAACGATACCTCCCCGCCCCTTTGCTATCATTTTCCCGCCAAAATGATGAAGCAGGGTTAGTGGGGTCAGCATATTGGCTGAGGCAATGTCCAGATGTGCCTTGGAGGTTGCCTGGAGATAAGGTCCGATATGGACTAGGGCGGCATTATAGACCAGGAAATGGATGGGCAGGTCTTGGGTGGCCTCGATGATGGTATTGGAAGCATCCGGGGCACTCAGGTCGCAAGGGACGGTCCAGGTTCTGATCCCGTATTGTCCGGAAAGTTGTGTTGCCGTCTCCTGCAGTGGTCCAGGGCTGCGGGCGACCAGCACCAGGTCTAAGCCTTTGGAGGCAAGGGCTCGGGCATAAGCCGCACCTAACCCTTTGGATGCGCCGGCGACCAGGGCGATGGGTCCGTATTTTTCTTTGAATGTTGGGCGCTTGCTCATGGGGTGGTTGATGCTGAGAAAGGGTGGATGGAACGTCCCATCCGAACCAGCACAATTACCGGGAAGATAACCCAGGCCGCGTTAGCCAGGAACACCCTGACCAAATCTGGCGAAGCATGGTTTCCACAGACTTCTTCAAACAGGATGATGGTTACATTGGTGAGCATCACAGAGGCCCACATGATAGAGACGAACCGGATCCAGTTCCTTCCTTTGGCATAAGCATAGATGGCGACCGCATAAAAGGGCCCGAAAAAAAGCGCATCTATCCATATGGTTGCCCTCCACCAGGCGGGTCTGGCAATAAGTACCGGGTCGAACTGATGGCCGTACCAGTGCACCAGGTCTACCATAGCACGGGGCGGCCAAAAGGGGTAGGTGAAATGGTCGGCATCAGCGATGACCAACTGCTCCAGGTCTACGATGTAGGTAATGAAAAAGAGATTGACACAAAAGAAAACGATAAGGGCTATGTCTATGGGACGTTTGGATAGTGGTAGGGATGGCATGGGCAAATAATTCGGTTACCCGAATATAACTATTTTTAAGGCCGCCAAACCCCTGGCTATTTTACCCCCGCGTCCGCAATGGCTTTTTTAACCAGGGGTTCCATGATTTTGTAGCCGCTGAGATTGGGGTGCACGGTGCCGTCCAAGGTCAGCTCCGGTTTCATGCCCTTCTGATCATCCATTACCAGGGCGGTCCAGTAGTCTACATATACAATATGGTTTTTCTGGGTGTAGTCTCTGAGCATATTATTCAGGGTCTTTATTTTTTCTGCGGGTTCCAGGCCCCGGTGCCAGTTGAATTCGCTGGCGGGCAATACCGAACCTAGGATTACTTTGATGCCGTTGGCCTTGGCTAGTTCGCACATGGAAACAATGTTACCAAAAATATTTTCCAGGGAAACGGGGCCCCTGTTTTCTGCAATGTCATTGGTGCCGGCTTCTATGACGACAGCGACAGGATGAAGGTTGATTACATCTTCCCGGAAGCGGACGAGCATCTGTGCGGATACCTGACCGCCGATACCCCGGGAGATGTAGTTGTTGCTGTTGAAAAAACCGGTATCCATATTACCCCAATTCTCGGTGATGGAATTGCCCATAAATACGACACGATTTTCTCCCGGTGCGGGTGGGGCTACCTTGGTGTTGGCATCGGCATATTTGCTGAGCCAGGGCCAATCGGTGTGCAGCAGGTTATCGAACCATTTTTGGAAGTTGGCAAAATTCTCGGCCTGTTCCATTGCTTTGGGTTTTTTATCGGTTGTTGGTTTGAGAAAGCCTTTGATATTGAGCCAATCGGCAAAACGGTCTTTCCAGGAATCGGAGGGCAGGCCCTGCTCGTTCATGCCAAAGCCATGACCCCCATTTGCATAAATATGGATCTCGGCGGAATGCTTTGCATTAATCCAGGTTTCATAGAGGGTTGAACTATGTGTTTCTAAATCAAAAGTATCGTCACTGGCTGCTGCGATGAATAAAGGTGGTGCATCCTCAGGGGGTGTCTGTTGCATGTTTGGGGGAAAATAGGCGTAGATGGGCGCTGAGAAATCCGGCTTATTTTCAGGTGTATAATGGTAGGCGCAGGAAGCGGCCAGGGTTCCTCCGGCTGAAAAGCCCAGGATGCCGATGCGATCGGGCAACACGCCATATTGTGCGGCATGCTGACGAACGTAGGCAATCGCTTGACGTGCATCGGCTATGGCCATGGACACGATAGGTTTCTTTTCCAGTTCGGTTACCTTTGAGCCCCTTTCCACATTTTCCTGTTTGTAGGGGTCGCCGCCTATGGTATGATTTAACCGATATTTCAAAAGGAAAGCCGTTATCCCTTTTTGCTGCAACCATTTTACAACCGCATAGCCCTCCTGCATAATGGATAGTGATTGAAAGCCGCCACCAGGGCAGACGATGACAGCGGTACCGGTTGGCCACACTGTAGTGTCGGCCGGGTAAACGGTAAGGGTGGGCGAACTGACATTATAAATAGTATGGGCGTGGTATATGTTACTGTCGTTTTCTGTTTCACTCCAGGTCCATTTCTCGGAACCTGGTGCTGGGCCATTATACAATGGAATAACTTGCCATTGGGCTTTGGCCCCTACGGATAATAACACAATGATGGCTAGCAATACGTGTTTTTTCATGCGATCGTGTGTGATGGTTGTAGTAGGGAAAATTACGGGTTTTCGGGTTCACTTAAAAAATGTCTGATGGTAGTGTCAGGAATTAAGCTTACCTTCGACTCATATTGAAAATACAGCATTAGGTAATTGATCTGTCTCTCCTTCTCTCGATCAGCTTCATTTCCTCTACTTTTTATTGCATTGTTCAGTACTTTTTTTACGATTAATTTTTTATTTATGAACATGTATGTATCTAATCTGGGATTCCAGATAAGGGATGAAGAATTGAAAGCATTATTTACCGAATTCGGTGACGTGCAGTCTGCCAAAGTAATATTAGACAGGGAGTCCGGAAGGTCAAAGGGATTCGCCTTTGTAGAGATGGCTGATCAAGTAGGTGAGCAAGCTATGAAAGAATTGGATGGTCGCTTCGTCGATGGAAGAACGATGTCTGTTTCCATTGCCAAGCCTAAATCTACTAGCAATAGTGGTTCGTTTTCTCAAGGTAGAAGCCGCTGGTAAACATAAGATCTTGTCTATCATATAAGAGGGTAACTCATGGATGAGTTGCCCTTTTTGCTTTCAGGGGGCGGAAGTCTGCCAAAAAAAGCGTATCTTTACACATCCCATCTTTGTTTTTCAGATATATTATCAATAGGAAGTTTTCATTCATTATCAGTTCAATTCAGGGCTGGTAAGCATAAATTATACATATGGCAAAAGGAAAAGAAACGTTTAACAAGCGGGACAAGGAAAAGCGTCGACTCAAGGAAAAGCAGGAAAAAAGGGAAAAAATGGAAGATCGTCGCGCTAATCAGGAAAAGGGAAAATCTTTGGATCAAATGTTGGCTTACGTTGACGAAAACGGAGACCTCACCTCTGTTCCACCAGATCCCAAAAAGAAGTTGGTATTTAACGTGGAAGATATAGAGATCGGGGTGACGAGAATCAAGGAATCAGATGATCCGATGAAGGAAGGAAGGGTAGACCATTTTGATGAATCGAAGGGATTTGGTTTTATTATCCAGAGTGATAATGGTTTTAAGGTTTTTTTCCATATCTCTCAGACGACTTACCAGGTCCGCGAAGGTGATATAGTGAATTTCGAGATCGAAAAGGGTCCAAAGGGATGGATCGCGATAGGGGTGGCAAAAAAGGCATAATAGCCTTTGCTCAAACGATCGGCTGATATTCGAGGATAATTGCGCCGTTGTCGATCACGCGCGAATAGGTGAGCCCGAATTGTTTTAGCTCACGATGGTCATCGAATATCTTCAGCCCCCCGCCGATCAGGATAGGATATACAATCAGGTGCAACTCATCGATAAGGTCGTGGTGAAGCAGGGCCTTAACAAGGGTCGCGCTCCCATAGACGAGGATATTACCTCCCTCTGACTTCTTCAGTGCTGCTACATCTGTGGCTACAGCACGCAGGATATGGCTATTGTTCCACGCTGCTATTTGCAGACTTGAGGATACCACATACTTGGGCAAACGGTTGATGGGATCGGCGAAGGCGGCCCCTGTTTGACCAGGCCAAAACTTAGCCCATGCTTCGTATGTGTTTTTACCCAACAACAAGGCATCCACACTGGAAAGCTCGTCTGTTTTGTACTTATCGGTCTCATCATGGGCGTATTTGCGCTGCCAACCGGCATGGGGGTGTGGGGTCTCATCGCCTCCGGGTGCTTCGACAACACCATCGAGGGTGATGAACGCTGTAACGATAATTTTTCTCATGGCTATACATTTAAATTGTTCAATAGTTTTTCCAGGTAAGTAAGGATCATTGTAAACCCTTCTTTGAAGCCCATGCTGATATTTTCCTCCAGGTCGGCAAGGGATTGATGGGGTATGATGATGGATACGGAACGGGCTAGCACATCAAAGGGCAGCCATGCTTGCTTCAATTGGTTCTTAAATTGATAAACCGATCGGTTGCGAACATACGCGCAGCTTTTGTGCTGCCCAAATATTTGTTGGTTTTTACTTTGATTTACTGATGTCGATTGTTTCTCCGATTGCTGGTAAGAACAGTTTCACGCCGGCTTTCTCGAAGGCCTTTGTGGCTTCAGTGGTATCGATCCCAATCAGGTCCCAGGTTTTGTAGTGAACACCCACTACATTGGTGGTTTTGACAAATTGAGCGGCTTCCGCTGCGTCTTCTGCGCCCATGGTCAGGCGATCGCCAATGGGGAAGACAGCAAAGTCCAGGTCAACCCATTTAGGAACCAGGGTCATATCCAAGGTGAGGGCGGTGTCTCCGCTATAATAAAAGTTGCCGTCTGAGGTCTTGAAGGCAAATCCACTAGCTACTCCTGCGTAGCTGCCATCAGAAAAACTGCTGGAGTGCTGGGCTATAAATGATTTTACTTCACCAAAGTCAAAAATGGCTTTACCGCCGGGATTGAGGGGCTGGACATTTTTCAGGTCCTGTTTGCCAAAATACGAATACAGCTCCCAGCTTCCGATCACGGTGGCGCCTGTGCGAGTGGCAATGGCGGTGACATCGGCCATATGATCGGGGTGGCCGTGGCTTACAAAAATATAGTCGGCGGGTATGGTATTGATGTCAATGTCTTTTGCCAATTCATTGCCCGTAATAAAGGGATCAAATAAAATGTGTTTGCCACCGGCAAAGACTGCAAAGCTGGCGTGTCCGTAATAAGTGAGCTTCATTTGTATTTGGTTTTCGAATTCTGGCAAAGGTATTACTTCTGGCGGTGTGTTATGGGTTTACCACAGTGTTGTTTATAGGCTTTAGGGTTTGTAGATAGGCATAGATGGCAGCGAGGTCGCTGTCTTTCATCCCTTTGTATACCAGCCATGGCATGGGCGGGCTAAATTCTCCCGGAGCTACTGTTTTTGCCTTTAGCGCACTATCACGGAATATGGTGAATGCGGCGATGAATACATCCTTGCTCCAGGCGCCGATACCTGTCTGGCGATCAGGGGTGATATTGGTAGAATAGATGGGCTTTCCATTGAGGATGCCCAGCTGTCTTCCGCCTCCGAATTCCGTGCCTGGAATGATCTGCCCTTTGTCCACCTTGCTATGGCATTCAATACAGCTTGCCATGTTCACCAGATAATGTCCATACTCGACAGTGTTGCCTGAATCCGGTCTTTGGCTGGGGGCTGCTTTTGCAGGAATGGTGTTGATGATAAAATTCATGGGGAAATCCAGCGATGTCACCGGTACGTTGGTAGCAATAGAAGGTAGCGTACGAATGTAAGCAATGATGCTGTATACATCTTCCTGATCCATCCGACCATATGCAGGGTAGTTCATGATGGGGAATAGGGCGCGGCCGTCCTTGCTTTCCCCTTCCGTGATGGCCCTGTAAATTTCACCATCCGTCCAGTTGCCCAGGTGGTAAGGTGTGATGTTGGGACTGTAGATCATACCAGGGAAACCTTTATCCCGGCTAAATACTTCACCGCCTGACCCCAGGCTGTCTTCTTTCACTGGGTTGGCGAAGAGATTTTCGCTTTTAGCGCTGTGGCAATGCATGCAACCTGCTACCGATCGGGCGAGGTACTGGCCCCTGGCTACCCGAGCGGGCGTTACTTCGACTTTGAGGTCTTTGTCCAGGGGTATTTTTGGCAAAGCCACCTTTACATAAAGGCCTGACAAGGTGGCCAGGACTACGATCGCAATGACAATGATGAATAGGATGCTAAGTGATTTTCTCATATGGATTATATCAACAATATAATCCTTTTCGGATAATCCTGGTGTTTTTAGCGCTTCAGAAGCTGGTTGATCGCTTCTTGCCAGCCTTGCATATGGTGGGCAAAAATCGAAGCGAGGAGGTGTTGGATAATCTTGTTGCCTGTTGGAGTTAGACCGGTCAAGGTATACGTCCCTATTGCGCGGGTGTGGTTATCGTTATCGGGTTTGCATTGAATGTCAATGGATACGATGCGATCAGAACCAGTAACGAGGTATGTTACCCGATAAAGGGAGGTGTCATAGCACGGGCATTCATGGAGGCCAATGTCGAGGAGGAACTTACCGTGGAACAAATTGCACGCGTGGCCATGTTAAACCGATTCTATTTTTTGACCACATTCAAGGCTTCTTTTGGTGTGATACCCCATGAATATTTGAGCGCCGGGAGGATGGAGCGTGCTTATCAGCTCCTGGTCCGAGGATACTAGGTGACCAATGCATGCCTACAGTAGGATATCAAAGCCTGGGAAGCTTTACTAACCTGTTCAAAAAGACTTTCGGTTATACGCCATCCCTTTTGGCTACAAGATCCCAACCTTTGGATACTTCCTTGCCTATCAGATCTCGGAACTTTGATTCATCAAAATTCACTATGATGAAAGCAATAAGGATTCACGAATTTGGTGGGCCAGAAGTATTGAAGCTGGAAGAGGCGGAAATTCCCTCGCCTGCAATGGACGAAATACTGGTAAAGACCTATGCCAGCGGCGTTAACCTCGTAGACTGTGGCATCCGGAGGGGTGGAAACGATATACTAAGACCATTGCTCAAACTGCCGCTCACCCTCGGCTGGGACGCCTCAGGTGTAGTAGAGGAAGTCGGCTCTGGTGTAACCAACTTTAAGAAAGGGGATGCGGTTTACGGTCTTCCGAAATTCCCAGGGGATGGAAGCTATGCGGAATATTTTATTGCCAGAGCCACCCAGATGGCCATCAAACCGAAAAGTATTGGATTTAATGAAGCGGCCGGTGTGCCATTGGCGGGTACAACAGCTTGGAGCGGCGTGTTCGATTTCGGTAAAATACAGACAGGTCAAAGCCTCCTCGTACATGGGGCAGCGGGTGGTGTTGGTAGCATAGCAGTGCAGATTGCAAAAGCGAAAGGGGCCTATGTTATCGGGACGGCTTCAGCGGGCAACCTCGACTTTCTAAGAAAACTGGGTGCGGACGAAGCCATCGATTACAATAACCAACGATTTGAAGATTTATTAAAAGATATAGATGTTGTATTCGATGCTTCGCCGGTAAGGGATAACGAGGTAAGGCTCAAATTCGTACAGGTAATTAAGGAAGGCGGTAAACTGGTATCTTCACAACTCGATTTTCCGTGCTCAGAAGCGGTGAACAACGCCCTTTCCGCAAAGAATGCCACCGGTGAACTTGTATTACCGCAAAATTATACCTGTTTACAGGAAATGGCCTCGCTCATAGACGAGGGCAAACTACAGGTGGTCGTGAGTAGGGTATACCCCCTGGAACAAGCCGCTGAAGCACATATGGAAAATGAAGCCGGGCATGTGCGGGGCAAACTGGTACTTGAAATCAGAAAAGACTGACGAAGGATATGAGGCATTTTAAAACCATTAGTGAATTCCATGACTTCAGGCAGTTGCCGAAGCCCAACCATCCTTTATTTAGCGTAATAGATCTCTCTACCCCCATGAAGTTGGATGAGGGTGAGCCTATGAACATGACCCAGGACTTTTATGGTATCGGCATAAAAAGAATGTCGAATGTGAAGATCAGGTATGGGCAACAACCGTTTGATTTCCATGATGGTCTTATGTGCTTCATGGCGCCCAATCAGGTTTTCAGTGTAGATATTGACAACAAGGCTGAAGAAGCAAAGCGATCGGGATGGGTGATTTATATTCATCCCGATTTTTTATGGAATACACCTTTGGCTAAGACCATAAGGCAGTACGATTTCTGGGATTATTCGATAAATGAGGCATTGTTCCTTTCTCCAAAAGAAGAAGTGATCGTTGCTGGTATCATTGAAAACATTTTGCAGGAATACCATAGTCCTATCGATAAGTTCAGTAAAAAAATAATTATCGCTCAAATGGAAAGCTTGCTGACTTACGCAGAGCGATTTTATGACCGTCAGTTTGTGACCAGGGAAAAGGCCAACCACCAGATATTGGGGCAACTAGCCAAATTGCTGGATAATTATTTCGGTAGTGATGATCTGATGGCTACAGGGTTGCCAACTGTTCAGTACGTTGCTGACCAACTTCACTTGTCGCCTAAATATCTAAGCACCTTGTTGCGTTCGGTCACTGGTCAAAGTACGCAGCAACATATACATGAAAAACTGATTGAAATGGCCAAAGAAAAGCTATCAACTACAAATTTATCCGTTGCCGAAATTGCCTATCAATTAGGCTTTGAGCATGCGCAATCGTTCCATAAACTTTTTAAGGCTAAAACAGCTTTATCGCCGCTTGCGTTTCGGGCATCCTTTAATTAGGCACTTGCTTCAGGTTCATTTTTGTCGGCCTGGTCCAATGTCTATAGCGATTGGGAAATGCAGTCATTCCGTTAAAATTGTATGGGAGTAAAAGAGGATTTGTACCTTAGTACGGTGAAGGGCAGAGCAATGATAATGATGGTATGCGTGTTAGCCTATATGGCTGGCTGGGCCGCTTTGCCTCGGATGATGCAGTCATCGGGGCAGACGACCATTGGTTGCTCTGCTAAGATGGATAAGACCCCTGGACATAAATGTCCGACGGATGGAAAATGTGAGAATGGGTGTCCTGATTGTTGTGTGAGTTGTCCACTTTGTTATACCATGATCCTCCCTGCCTTTTTCCCCAATGATCGGCCGGCAGTGGTTGAAGCTCCATTGTATGGGAAACTTACGGTGGCCTTTTTTGCCCCATATGCCGCCGATGTCTGGAGACCGCCGAATGTGGCGTGATCCGTTCGTATTCCTGTTTTTTCTTAATATTCTATAACTCAATAAACTTTTATATGAGAAAGGTATTTCTTTTGGCTGCCACAGCCTTAATGGTGGCTGGTTCGGTAGCGTTTGCTGGGGTTAAGTCTGGTGCTCCCAAAAAGCAAGTTCGCACACAATGTCAATGTCCAAAAGGCTGCAATGGTGCTGCATGTGCGCCTTGTTGCCAGGTTGGACAATGTGTGAAGAGTAAATAGCACTTTTTTTATGAGCTATTAATAGGTGGCCCCGCTTTGGCGGGGCTACTTGTTTACGTATCTTTTGGTTAATTTAGAAGGTAATAGCATTATTACTGAATACATGAAATTACACAATTGGCGAGCCGCCTCTTTTTTGACCATTATACTTTTATTATCAGCTGTGGACAACGATTTGCAGGCACAGCGTACTCAAATTGTATATCTCTCCGGAACCGATAAGGATCATACGGTAAACTGGGATTTTTTTGTTAATACGGGTGGGAAAAGCGGATCATGGAATAAGATAGCTGTCCCTTCCAACTGGGAACTACAGGGCTTTGGGACATATAATTACTTCCAGGATACCAAGAACCCCGAAGAGCAAGGTTTGTACAGGTATCATTTTAGTGCCGACGTGGACTGGAGTAAGAAAAAGACATTTATCGTCTTTGAAGGAGCAATGACGGATACAAAGGTAATGATCAATGGATTATCAGCCGGACCCATACACCAGGGCGGTTATTACCGTTTTACATATGATATTACTCGGCTGCTGAACACAGGTGATAACCTGCTTGAAGTCACCGTCAATAAAAAGTCGGCCAATGCGTCTATTAACCTTGCGGAGCGAAGGGCGGATTTCTGGCAATTTGGTGGTATATATAGACCAGTCTACCTGGAGATAATGCCGGCCAATTATATTGATCACCTGGCAACCGATGCTAAGGCAGATGGAAGTATCAGGGTAGATGTATATGCGCCCAACATACAAAAAGGCAATTGGGTAACAGCGCAGTTGCAAACACTACAAGGTCAGAAAATAGGCAAGGAAATAGTGGACGAGGCGGTGAACGGGGACTCGGTGATTTCATTGAAAGGCAGATACAATGCTATTGTACCATGGAGCCCTGAATTTCCGACATTGTACAACTTAGCGGTTTCCATAAAAGATAAAGAGGGGCATGTGATTCATACCGTAACGCAGCGGTTGGGATTTCGCACAGTGGAATTAAGGCTGCATGATGGTATCTACGTCAATGGGGAAAAGGTCATGTTGAAAGGTGTTTGCCGCCATAGTGAATGGCCCGAGTCTGGCCGATCCTTGAGTAAAGAGATCAGCATTATGGATGTCAATTTGATGAAGGACATGAACATGAATGCCGTGAGGATGTCGCATTATCCACCCGACCAGCACTTTTTGGATGTTTGCGATTCACTTGGCTTGTTCGTATTGGATGAACTAACCGGTTGGCAAAATAAATATGACACTATAGTTGGTAAGAAATTGGTCAAGGAAATGGTGGTGCGGGACGTTAATCACCCCTCCATCATTTTTTGGGACAATGGAAACGAAGGTGGGTGGAACACGGCGCTGGACGACCAGTTTAAACTATATGACCCTCAAAACCGGATAGTCCTTCATCCCTGGGAGAAATTTAACGGGACAGACACCCGGCATTACCCTGACTATAATTACGTGGTGAATTCAGCTTTATACAGCAACGATGTTTTTTTCCCTACCGAATTTATGCATGGCAATTATGACGGAGGGGCTGGGGCCGGTTTAGCGGATTTTTGGAATGCCATCTTAAAGCACCCTTACGGGGCGGGAGGATTTATATGGGTATTTGCCGATGGCGGTATACGTCGGGTAGACCAGGATAGTACCATGGATACGGCAAACGATAGCGCCCCGGATGGCATACTTGGGCCGCACCGGGAAAAAGAAGGCAGTTTTTATACCATTAAGGAATTGTGGTCGCCGGTAGTGATTAACAAGAAATTGATATCGCCTGGGTTTGACGGAAAACTAGCCGTTGAAAACCGGTATAGCTATACTAATTTGAACCAATGCCGATTTAAATGGAGGCTGGTTAGCTTTCCAGCCGCCGCCGATACGGGCATAAGCGCCCTTACAGGAGCACAGCATGATCTGCCCGCTTTCAATCTGGCTCCAGGCGAAAAGGGTTTCCTGGAATTAAACCTTCCTCAAAACTGGAGAGATTATGATGCGCTGTACTTAACGGCCATTGACCCGCATGGGAGAGAATTGTTTACCTGGACCTGGCCCATTACCATGCCGGACGAGGTGAAAAAGCCGTTAATCAATGCTGCCGCATCCAATATTACCGTGGATGATTCAGCAGCGTTCCTGATCGTCCATTCAACGGGTATTGCCTATTTTTTTAATAAAGCGAATGGACAGCTTCAAAAGGTGCTGAATGACAAAAAGGAAATTTCATTAACGGGTCCTGTAGAGGCTGGGTTTACCCACCAGCTTGTAAAACTAGAAAGTCATACGGACGGCGTAAACTTTGTTGTAGAACCGGTGTATGAGGGGGATACTTATTTTAATATCAAATGGACTTTTGCCCCTGGTAAGCTGGTGGAGCTACAATATCAATATACCCTGGAAAAGCATTGGTCCCAGCAAACCGGTGTCGATTTTGCGGGGATAACCTTTAATTACCCCGAAAATAAAATAACCGGGATGAAATGGCTGGGCAGGGGGCCATACCGGGTATGGAAAAACAGGCTCAAAGGTCAACAGTTCGGTGTATGGCACAAGAGCTATAACAATACCATCACTGGGCTAAACTGGATCTATCCTGAATTTAAAGGTTATCATGCTGATCTGTATTGGGTCGTCATTGAAAATAAAGAATCACCCTTTACGGTGTATACCGATGATCAGTCTATCTTCCTGCAAATGTTGAAACCAGACCATTCTAAGTATGAGCACGAAAGTCTCAAGGCGGCATTTCCTGAAGGGGATATAGGATTTTTAAATAGCATTGCGCCCATAGGTACGCGGTTTCAAAACGCGGCCTTGCTTGGTCCGGAAAGTCAAAAAAGCATCCAGCTTAACTATGGTATAGTTAAGGGGACGCTTTGGTTTGACTTTAGATGAATGGTAGTCTAATTTTATTTAAAATGCCTATTACAACCGGCATTTTTACCTTATATTTGTCGAATGTAACCGACAAAAATGCATGAATGGACCCTTTATTTCAATATCAGGATAGTCTATTAAGAAGTGTCAATAATTCCTTTCGACGATATCTTCATCCCATTATTAATTGGGAACAAAGGATGATTGGCATTAAGGGTCCAAGGGGGGCCGGCAAAACCACCCTTATGTTGCAACATCTAAAATTTGATTTGAAAGACAGGAGATCCCAAGCCCTTTATGTTACCGCTGACCATACCTGGTTTTATAACCATACCCTTCTGGATACCGCTATGGATTGGTATAAACTAGGGGGCCGGCTTCTATTCATTGATGAAGTTCACAAGTATCCACAATGGTCCAGAGAGCTAAAGAATATTTATGACGGCTTGCCAGCGATGCGTGTGATTTTCTCTGCCTCATCCGCACTAGACATTTACCGAGGGGAATCGGACCTAAGCCGCAGGGTAATCAGTTATTCGCTTGCAGGATTATCATTCAGGGAATACCTCAGTTTTACACAAGGGATAGTATTTGATTCTATAAGCATAGCGGATATATACTCACGCCATCGAGACATAAGTGCGACTGTACTGGAAAAGCTCCAGCCGTTGCCTGTATTCAATAAATATCTCAGAAATGGGTATTTGCCTATTATTGCTGAGGGCGAAGCTGAATATCTACCAAGGCTTGAACAAGTAATCAATGCTATAGTAGATTCAGATCTTGCTTATATAGCACACTATAATGCGGGTACTGCCGTAAAAGTGAAACGTCTGCTAGGTGTAATTGCCGAATCTGCACCTTTTAAACCAAACATGTCGGCACTTGCCCGTAAAATGGACCTACACCGGGAAAGTGTTTACGAATATGTCTATCAATTGAGAGATGCAAGGCTTCTGAACATCCTTTCGGCAGCAGGGAAAGGTGTTTCCAAATTGCAGAAACCCGATAAAATTTTTCTAGAGAATGCCAATTTTGCCTATGCCATTAATCCTAATCCTGATAAAGGGAATGTCCGGGAGACATTTTTATTAAGTCAGTTAGAGAATACGGGGGAGAGGGTATTTGCGCCAGTTGAAGGAGATTTTCTGACTTCCGGTATTCTTATAGAAGTAGGTGGGAAATCGAAGGATGCTAAACAGGTTAAAGCAGCTGAATCATTTCTTGTAGCAGCGGATGATTTAGAAATTGGATTTGGATCTAAAGTCCCGCTATGGCTATTCGGATTTTTATACTGAACTGATCCGTTGTTTTCCATTCTATTGTTTACTATAAATAAAAAGGCCACGATATCAGATCGGGGCCCTTTTATATTATACCGTGTCGGGGAGCTGGCTACTTGTTATTCCTCAAAAAGCCGGATCCGGGTATCTTTTTCGTAGTACTTGATTACGATCATCCGGAAGTGGATTTTGATCACCAGACATAGCACTATTCCAAGGGCAAGGAAACACATGTAAATACATCCGGTTTGCGAAAATACGGCAGATAGAATGGCGTCTCCATGCGCAGCAAATTCGTAGACTGCAATAATGGAAGTGACTATGGCGATGATGGAGAGTATCTCCCGTGCGTAATTTTTAATGATCTGTTTCATGGTTTTGGGGTTAAATGGTTTGCAGGAAGGGTAGCGGTGACTTTGCTACAGTTAGCCATCCCCATGTAGGGGTCTTTGCCGGTAGCGGTTTGACTGAGGAAGGTTTTGTTGGTCATAGTGCAAGTCAGTGCATAGAGCATCACCTCATTGAGCTTGATGACCCGAAGGACCGAATATAGGTTGGCTGATAGGGAGGTAAAGTGTTCTCTTTGGTGCTCGATTCGATTTACCTCACTGATATGCCGGCTGTCATATTCCAATTTGGGTTCGAAGGCGACCCATGTTTTGCGCTCGGCATCAGGTAGGCTGCCGGCATTGACTGATTTGACGGCGGTAAGAAGGACTTTGGCGTGTGTTAGGGCAAGGTTCCCGTCACTGGCGGCAAGTGCGTCTTTGACGGCCAGGTATTGGGTGATGACCTGATTGAAATTCCTGGAGGCATCCTGCTGGGCTGAGGCAGCCAGCCCGGTCAGTCCAGCCAAACCGGTCAGGAAGAAGGTATAGGTGAATAGAAGTATTGGCTTCATATGATTATAGTGCTGTTTTTGAGTGGGAGCCGAAGGGGAAGATGACCTTAAAGGTAAAGTCACGGCCCATATTGAATACACCTTGGCGTTGATGGGTAACGGTAACGAGGTTGCCGTTTTGCGCATAGAAGTATTGAGCCAGGTTGAGGTGATCAGCGTAGGCTATATTGGTCAGGTTGGTACAGTTGATGTAAATGGAACAAATGACACTTCCGGTTCTTTGGTTGACCAATTGGGTGCCTAGGCCAGCGTCAACCAGCGTATAGGCTGCGGAAGGGATTTCGGTATATACCGCGCTGTAAATATTGTTTTGTTCCCAATAATGGCCTACGCCAATTTTGAAATAAGTGCCGCTTAGGAAGGACCCTGACTTATCGTTGAGGAGGAATGTTAACTCACTATGTACACGAGGCGCCGGTGTCCAGGGAATGTGCCGGGTGGAATCAGTGGCATTGGGAATATAGGTGTAAATATAGGAGAAGCGGTTGTTCCACTGAAGCCAGGTTAAGGCAGAAGGATGGACATCGAAGGATGCGGTAAGGCCGGTGAGGATAGCTGTATTGGATGATACGTATTCGAAGACGGGATATCCCTGAGATACCGAATCTGTACGGTCAGCAAAGATGAAATGGCTTATATGGTTGTAGAATCCATCGAACTCCATGCTGATGTCTTTCCCATGGTAACCATAGGCCAGGTCAGCCTGATAACCTTGTTCGGCTTTGAGGTTGATGTTGCCCAACTGGACTGCATTGGAGCCAATGTTCAAGCCATTGCTGGTGAGCTCGTTAATGGCGGGTGCGCGGAAGCTCTTAGCGATATTGCATTTGATATATTGATTGTGGGGTAGTTGATAGGAGGCGCCTATGCTTCCTGACCAGCCTGAGTAGGCGTTGTTAAATCCAGTAAACTGAACGGATGATCCGGGTGTTCCTTCCGGGACAATATTTCCGGTAGCGTCCAAGGACATGGCGTCACCAATAAAATGGGTGATATCATAGCGAAGACCGCCGCTGAGCGTCAGGGCGTTAAATGTTTTTTCCAGGATGGCGAATCCACCAACTTCGAAGTTCCTGTAATTGGGAATTTCATAATCAGGTATATAGGGTGAAGGTGGTGGCGGAAGGTTACGCATAAACTCATAGGTGCCGGTTATACCAGTGGTGAGCTTGATGCCTTTGGCCGCGTCAGTGAGCTGGTATTTCAGGGAATAGGGAATATCATACACCGTCATATTGTTTTCACCTACGGTCCCGGAATCTATATCATGGTGTACGCTGGCGGTAAAGCCTAAATCCAAGGCAATGCTGCCTTTTCCAGTACGTAAACTGCTCTGCCACCAGGCTTGGTATTCTTTGAGGATCTTGTCACCGGCAATGGTGGCGTTATAAGAAAGGAAATTGCTTAGGGTAGGAGCAAGTTTCTCACCTACAGGATTATCGAAAAGAAAGTGTCCGGTCGCGCTGTCCCTGTTCCCATCGGGGACCTGGATGCGGCGGTAAAGGGCGCTCAGGCTCAACCTGGAGTAGCCCCAGGATTTGTTGAGTCCGAGTGTCAGACGGGCGTTGCCCTGGTTCCAGGCTGATCCCCATACGTATCCATCCTTCGGATTCCAGTAGCTGTGTGCTATTTCTCCACTGGCACGGAAGTCATATACAAAGCCATCGTGGTTTCCACCAAGGTGGAAGGAGTTGCCGACATACCCATTGTTGGCATGGTATTCAGAAAGCCAGCTACCCTGGGTGGTTCCATTGGGCGCAAAGGGGGCCGTTTTAAAATTGACAACACCTGCAATGGCACTCGCTCCATATTGAAGCGAAGCAGGGCCCCGTATGACTTCTGCATCATATACGACATAGGGGTCGATGAGGATACCATGATCATCCCCCCATTGAAAGTCTTCCTGTGGTAGGCCATCCGTCAATACCAGGACCCGGTCGAAGCCCAGGCCATTGATCTGTGGCTTGGTGGTACCGACCCCTTCGGTGGTAGCGCTTACACCCGGTTGGGAGGTGATCAGGTCAATAGCTGTATTGGCTGCACCTTCCAGGATCATCCGGTGGGAAACGACTGTTACCGGGACTGGAGAGCGTTGGGTATTGGTTATGTTGCCTAGACTGATGATGACTACTGGTTTGAGGGAACTGTAGGACACCGTAGTTACAAAATCAAGGTTAACATTGCTGTTGATGCTCACTTGACGAAAAAGGGTGGCATACCCCATTGATTGCACGGAAACATCATAATCGCCCTTGGGAATGGTGCCGAGGTTATAAAGGCCTTGTTTATCGGTCAGCGCACTGACTTTAAGCTGAGGGATATATACCAGGGCGCCTTCGACGGGCTGATGCGTTGTAGAATCTGTGATGTGGCCGCTCAGGGATTGGGCGCTAACGCTAAGTGTGGATAAAAGTAGTATGGTGAACAGGCATACGGTGTTCCGGTGTATGCCCCATTTTATATGGGTTTGCTTCATCTGTAGGTCTTTTGACTAATGGACAAATTCATTCATGCCGGCAGTACCGGCAGTTTTTCAAAAAAAGTTGAAAGACTTTCCTTTAATCGGGAGGATGGAAGCAAAAGGAGGGTTGGTCTATGACGCTCCTGTCGGAAACGGATGGTAGGCGCTCGGGCAGTGTTTTTTCGGGTGCAGAAATATTTAAGGACCCTACTTCTTCCTGGTACAAGGAAACAGAGGGACCGTTGTTTTTTCTTGAAGGATTGTCTTTATCTTTTTCTGTATCCTGGATCAGGCGCTTGCGCAGCTGACAGCGGCCACAGCAATGCAGCATGGGCTTGTCCCTGTTCTCGCAGAGATTTTTGGCAATAAAATCCTGGTTTGCGTAGAAGTCTACGCAAATCACTGCCTTGCTGAACGTTTGCAGCAATATGCTGAACAGTAGCAGGCAGGCTATGCCGTATTTGAAGACGGGTTTCAAGCTTGAGTGCAAATAGTGGCTAGCGGCCGGTAGTAGCCGTTGATTGGATCTGGAAATTCCTCGGGAAGCGCCAACTAGGCGGGTGGATGGAAAATATCGAGGGATCGATCAATGGGATTTGCATCGGAACCTATGAAGTAGTCATGGACAATACAGCAGCGTATAGGAGCCTTGGCCAGAACGGCCAGGTCCTCATGGTAGAGGACTTCCTGCTTGTTGTCTGCCCTTCTTTCAGGACTGTTCTTGTCCTGGTTGTCTTGCTGTGCCAGGCGTTTGCGAAGCAGGCAGCGGCCACAGCAATGGAGCATGGGCTTATCCCGGTTCTCGCAAAGGTTCTTGGCAATATAATCCTGGGTGGCATAAAAGTCTACAACAATCACCGCCTTGCTGAAGGTGGAGGCTATGAAAGCCAGCAGCAGTAAAAGGGCAGTGAATCTGCGGAACATACCTGAAGTAAAACTTTGCGCAAAGGTAAGGGAGAGGAAGGAAATTGCTGGAATATTGTATTGAAGTGATCTACCTGCCGGGCGCACGACGCAAACGCAGGTTGTTATTTGAATTTTGTAACTCTGCATTATGGAAAGCCTCCATGCAATTTAAAGCTTCTATAAGAAGCATTTTGATTTTGTTCCACAGAATATCAAACGGGAGTTGGGTCAATTCAATGTCTTTAAACTCAACGATCTGAGTGATGGAATGGCGAAGTGCCCCTCACACGGACGCAGGGAATTATATAAGATCAGTCTGGTATCTGGCCGGAATAATTATCATTACGCAGATAAAATGATCCCCTATCTCAGCGTCAGGTAAAAGAACACAGCCGTCAGCACAAAGTTGAAAATGGTGATCGCCAGGCGCAAATACCGGGCTGGAATCATTCTGGTTAACCGGGCTCCGTAGTAACCGCCGAGAATCGTGCCGGCAAGCATCCAGCATGTTTGAAGCCACGCCACTTTGCCGGCGATGATGAACAATACTACGGCTATCGTGTTTGCCAGGGCAACAAGGAGCGTTCTATTGGCATTCATATGCCTGATGTCCGATAAGCCGAAAATGCTCCAGACGGCCAGCAGCATGATACCCATGGCTCCCCCGAAATATCCTCCATATATGCCCAGCAGGAATTGCATGGCTAAGACAAAGACGGGTCCGATCCTAAACTTGGTGCGCAGCCAATTCCCCAATTGTCTGCCAAAGGCAAAAGCCAGAGAGCCCGTAAGGAGCAGCCAGGGGACGAGCCTGTTAAAGTCCTCAGCCGGCGTATACAAAAGGAGTAGCGCTCCTAACCCTCCGCCAATAAAAGTCAACCATATCATGGCTTTCATCGAAACCTGCTCAAAGGGCCGGATGTCTGGCTTGTAAGCCCATACGCTGGCCAGGCTACCTGGTAGGAGGGCCACCGTGCTGGATGTGTTAGCGAGAAGTGGTGAAACGCCTGCGGACATAAGGGCAGGGAAGCTGATAAAGGAACCTCCGCCGGCGGCGGCATTCAGGGAACTGGCTAGAAACCCTGCGCAGAATAGGAGCGGTAGCGTTTGATTCATTGGTTCTTCAAAGCTTTCTATCAGGTCCTTGTGTTAGTACTTTTGCAGTAATGTCAGCAACTGACGATCCAGCTTATGGCCATACCAGTCCTCATATACTACATCGGAACGTCCTGAGTCGAGGATGCCAAAATCCCCGATGAAATTCCATAAAGAATAGCCGATACCGTTTGAGGAAAGGATGTCGAGCACATCGGAAAACCAGGCAATGAAAACAGCATGAGGGGTTTTGTTCCAACTTCCGCATTCGCCGCAGTGTACGCCTACCCCTTGTCTTGCCAGTTTTATCCAGGGTTGATAATAGGTCTCCAGCATGTCCCGGCTCAAGTATTGGTTCCCAACCTGTCCGGGCCAAAGTGGTTCAGGACATTTGTCGGGGTCCTTATTGGCCCAGGGAGCTTTATAGTGGGATATGGCGTGGGGATTATATCCCCTACAGCTCTGGCCAATATTGAGCTCAATCAGTTCAGGGACTACATAGTTTCCACCCAAGTTGCCCTCGGCAAGGATTAATCTGTCCGGTGTTTCTTTTCGAATAGCGTCCACGGCAGACCCCATAACTTTTCTATAGACATCTCCTGGAACAGCGGTTCCTGCGGAGTGCTGGTCATTCATATCCTGGCGCATCACCGGTTCGTTGAGCAGGTCAAAACTGACTTTGTCCTTGGAGATATCCCGGTATCGGTGGGCCCAGAAGCTCCAGTGAAAACAGAATGCATCGAGTGCTGCCGCATCCTTCCATAAGTTATATGGTTCCTGAAAGCCTGCGTTGACGCAGTAACCCGGTGCCCGATGCAGATTTATGCTTGCATGTATCCCATACTTGTTCAGCATGGTTACCAGGTTATCAACTTCCTGAACTTTTTGTTCATCAATCTGGTATACCTCTTCAGGTGTGATATCCCTGCTTCTGTCAAATTTGAGATAGTGAGGATAAGACATGGGGACGCGGACAAAGTTGAACCCCCAGTCCCTTATCCAACGAATATGGTCCTCTGAGGTAGGATGTGAGGAAGGGGTTGAACCGGGAGAAAAAAAATCAAGTACGTTGAAACCTCTCCATTTCGGAAGCGGGTTCACTATCCGGGGGGTGGCAGCTACTGCGGTCTGTTCCAGGTAGGTCAAACCTCCTATCAGCAGGCTGGTATTCTTAATGAAGGTTCTGCGACGCATATAGGGATTTAAAGATACCAAATTCCCGGTAGGTAAGCATACCATATAGACGGTATTGGATCAAGCGGACGCCTTTTATAGTTTTGGGTAAATCAATCCTACCATGAAACGATTATTATCTCTGACATGTATCCTGGCCGCAGCGGCCGTTTTTACCACCGTTCATTTTAGCTGCAATAAATCCTCCGGCGGAAGTTCTTCAAACAATGGTCTTAGTACACAACCCGTTGCCCAGGCAGCTTATGATAGCCAAAGTGGAGGCGTATATAAGGGCGCTTTGACTGGTTCCAGCGGCTATTTTGAGATTAATCTCCAGGCAAGTACGCCCTTTGTCATTTACCAATGGACCAATCCTCAGGGTAGTGTAGACAGCCTGTTCACCACTTCACTGGGTAACTGGCAAAGTGGTCAGGCTATCACCAAAGCAGTATTCAGCAGCGCGGATGGGTCGGTATTTTGGTTCTCGGTGGCTGCTGATGGCTCAAACCCCACGATAGACAGTGTTTATATTCCTTCGCACAATGGCCCCGTATATGCCGCCGTACTCAAAGAGTTGTCAGGAGCCCAGGTGAAAGTGTACGAGGGAACAGGTACGGCTGTGAATGCTGAAAACGGACAGTGTGTGAACGGCATCATCAATATGGCTATAGGGGGAACGAATGCTGCAAGTAGTTACTTGGGATCCAATGGAGATGAGGGAGGTGGGATCGGTACCATTAGCGGTAACCAGATTCAGATAACGTTGATTTCAAATTCCAATAATGCTGATAGCGGTGTACTAACCATTAGTGCAGATGGTAATACGATCACCGGATCCGTAACCAGCAACTCTTGTACACATAATTTGACGCTGACAAGGATATTCTGAGCTTTTTTATTAAGTTTAGGGAATTCACCTTACAATAATGCCCCAACACGGTTGGATAGGGATCATCTTGTGCCTCCTTTTCTCCATGAATCAATTGGAGCCTGCGCAGGTTGACAGCCAGCAAGCCAGGAACTATTATTATCTGGGCGCCCTATCGCAAGATAGAAGGGATTACCCGGCGGCCCTTGACCATTACAGGCAGGCTTTGGCTTTGGATGCAGCAGGCCATTTGTACAAACAAATGCTGGGGGATTATGCCACGATCTTGAATATTTATTTTTATACAGGTGATTATCCGGATGCGATGAGAGCGGCGAATGAAAAATTGGCGCTGGCGGAAGAACACCATGATTCCTTACAGATCGCCAGGGCTTTCTCTACAATTGGTTACATCTATTTCCAGCAGGGGAATTTGGAGAAATCGAGGACCTATTATGTCAGGTACCTGGATTTATCAACAAGGGCGAAAGATAGCCTTTTAATGGCTGACGCCTATTCCAATATCGGAGAGGTCGGCGCCGCCGCAAATCAATATAAGGAGGCCATGAGCTCCCTGTTTAAAGCCTATGATCTCTACAGGCAATTGAAGGATACAGAAAGACTCGCCTATACTTCCTACGAGATTAGCCGTGTGTATAAGGATAGAGGAAATGATGAGGAGGCAGTTGTTTTTGCCTTAAATACACTGAAGGATATAGAAACGGATAAGTACAATGAATACGACAGGGCAAAGTATTATATCAATGCCGGGGATATCTATAAAAGCTTATCCGACTTTCCCAGGGCCATCCTGATGACCCGGCATGGGCTGGCCATTGCCCAGCATATCCACCACCGGGAGGATGTGCTGGATGCCTGGCAAACCCTGGCTGGTATTTATGCATTGCAGCACCGCTATGACAGCGCTTATTATTATCATACCCTGTATTCGGCTTTGAAGGATTCTATCAGTAACGACCATATACAACAGGAGATCGAGGAGATAGACGCACGTTATGCGGTGGATAAGAAGGATAAAGAAATAGCCCTGAAATCTGCGCAACTGGCCAGGCAAAGCCTGCTGAAAAATGTGTTCCTGTATTCTTTTGCCTTTCTGATGGCCTTTACCCTGTTATTGTATAGCCGACGCCGGATTAAGCAGCGGGCAGATGAGGAGAAGAGGCTGAACCGGCAGCGGAACGATCTGTTTGGCGCCATCATCATGGCCCAGGAGAACGAGCGAAAGCGCATAGCACAAGATATACACGATACGCTCGGATCGCTGCTCTCTGCGGCCAAGCTCAACCTATCGTCATTAGATGAAGTGCATTTCTTAGATAACCCGGAGCAGGCCCGAAAATATAGAGCCAGCTTGCTATTGCTGGATCAGGTATCAACGGAATTGAGGAATATAGCCCATAATATCATGCCGGCCGGGTTGTCCAAAATTGGTTTGCCGGAGGCCGTGAAAGGATTACTTGATACCTTATCGGCTCCATCGGGATTGAAGATAAACTACAATGCGTATGGATTTGAAGAGCGGCTGAAAGAGCAGGTAGAAATCAGTATCTACCGGGTTTTGTTGGAGCTGATTAATAATGTCATTAAACATTCGCGTGCAACCCTATTGACCATACAAATGATCCGGTACCCAAACTATATCAATATCGTGGTGGAGGATAATGGCATTGGTTTTCATCCTGAAGATATGGCCGCCCAGGGTAAGGGGATGGGGATGGGATTAGGGAATATTTTGTCCCGTATACAGTATCTTAAAGGCACCATGGATATCGATTCCAAAGTTGGGGCAGGCACAACCATCTTAATTGAGGTGCCCTGTTGAAGATTAATATGATGGAAAATCGTTCCCCCATAAAACTATTGATCGCCGATGATCACAAAGTGGTTCTGGATGGCATCGTGGCGCTATTGCAGAACGAGCCCGACTTTTTGATCGGCGCCACCGCGCATAACGGTCGGGAGGTGCTGGATCTGATCCGTTTGGACTTCTATGATATTTGCCTGCTGGACATCAATATGCCGGAAATGGATGGGATAGAAACAGCCCACCTCATCAAGGAGACGAGACCGGAAATCAGGATTATTATACTTACGACCTACAATGAAAAGGAGATCATCGACAGGCTCCTTCAAATAGGGGTTGCAGGGTATCTGCTAAAGAATTCTACCCGTCAGGAACTAGTGGGTGCCATTAAAAAAGTGGCGGACAATGGGTATGCTTTCAGCGACGAGGTCCAGGCTTCCATACTAAATAATTAT
>CAJCIQ010000154.1 GCA_903970475.1 Beijerinckiaceae bacterium | reverse complement strand
CCCCGCCTGTTTCAGGTCATTTTTAAAGGCAACAATATTTTTGGAGATTTCCTTGTTTCCACTGGTGTATATGAGGCGATCGGTATTGTATCCCGTTGGCCTGTCTTTGGCATACTGGATTTGCTGATAGACGATAAAGGTGCTGATGATAAGGGCTATAGAGCAACTGAATTGTGCCACCACCAATATTTTCCTGGGAAGGGAGGATTGCTTACCTTTTTGGCTATTTCCTTTAAGCACCCTCACGGTGTTGAAAGAAGACATGTAAAAAGCAGGTCTTCCTCCTGCAATAAATGCGGTTATTAGAATGCTGCCTATATAAATCAACCAGAATAAGGGGTTGGATATGGGTAATTCAATTTCGCAATTGCATAGTGAATTGAAAAAGGGCAAAGCGAGGCGCACTAAAACCAGGGCGCAGGCTCCGGCAAATGCGGTGAGTAAAACAGATTCGGTCAGGAATTGAAAGATTAACTGAGCGCGGGGAGAGCCAATGGCTTTTCTTACCCCTACTTCCCTGGCCCTGCGCTCGGAACGGGCGGTGGTAAGGTTAATGAAGTTGATGCAGGCAATTAACAGTACCAATAGGCCTATGATGCTGAATATGCGCACATAGTCTACGAAACCTCCATTCTCTTGTCCGTTCTTGTAGTCCCCGTATAAATGCCAATGAAGCATGGGCTGAAGGATGACCTCGCTCAACATAGCATTCGTATTGCCGGTTTCTGTATGTTCTATGTCCCTGAGCTTTCCCCTGATATCGGCGTAAGAATGGCCAGGCAAAAGTTTTACGTAAATGGAATAGGCGTTGTTGCCATAGCTTCCTGTCCGCTGTTGTTTTACAATGGGGGACAGGATTTCCAATAGGCTGATGGGAACCAGGTAACTGAATTGCTGGGTGGAATTGGAGGGCAGATCCTTTACTACGGCGGTCACCTTGAGGTTGTTGGCATTGTCATACCTTACTATTTTACCCATAGGGTCTTCATGTCCAAAAAGGGCTACCGCGGTTGCTTTTGTGAGCACGATGGAGTATGGATCTTTGAGTGCCGTATTGGCATTGCCTTCCACAAGGGGGAATCCAAAAACATTTAAATACGAAGAGGCTACCTGGGGGCCATAGAGGTAGAGTTTTTTTTCACCCACCATCAACCCGTGTCCATTTCCTCCATCGCTTTCTGCCACGTATTGCATGTCCGGGATGCTCTGTTTGAGGGCATCCGCCAGTTTTAGCGAGGTACTGGTGAAGGTTAAGGTGTCGCCATTGCTGTTGAAGTTCCTTGCTACCTGATACACCTGCCCTGCATCCGGAAGGTAACGATCATAGGAATACTGGTAATTGACCCATAGCCCTATAAGTAGGGCAACGGATAAACCGATGGCTAAACCTGATATGTTGAGTATGCTGTATCCTTTTGATCTGGAAATATTTCTCCAGGCTATTTTGAAATAGCTTTCGAGCATGAATATAGACTTTGGACCTACCGGGCTCAAAAAGAAAGCCAGATTCATAAGTCAATGAAAAACAAATGACTATATCAATACCTGCCCTGTACAAGTTGATACAATCCGATACAACTATTGTGCGGTTGCGTACGCTTTTGGGCTTCTACCCCAACGCTATTGGGCTGAGTCTTTGTGGGACTTATAGTAGTTGTCTTCAGCGGCTTTCGCTTTTTCAAAGCTGAGTACAACCCCGTTGATGCAATACCTCAGGTGAGTAGGAGGAGGACCGTCGTCAAAAACATGACCCAGGTGGGAGTGGCAACGTCCGCATTCTACTTCCGTCCTTTGCATGCCGTAGCTGGAATCCGGTATGTAGATCACACTGTTTTTGCTGATGGGCTCGTAAAAGCTTGGCCAACCGCAACCGGATTCGAATTTGGTATCGCTCTTAAACAAAGCGTTCCCGCATACAGCACAATAATAGGTCCCTACTTCCTTAGATGTTTCGAAGGGGCTGGTAAAAGGCCTTTCGGTCCCTTTTTCCCTGGCTATTTGATAAACATTTTCCGGAAGAAGCTTTTTCCATTCTTCATTTGTCTTGTTGACCTGATTTGTATCCGTATGGGAGTATACAGGATTTTTGGGAGAGGTGCTATCGCTCATAACGCTTGAATTATTGTTTGACTGGCCAACACTGTGGCACATGGTACATAACAAAAATGAACAGGCAAAGATTACGGTTTTCCAGTTCTTCATACTACTAAGTTACGTAAATCGCCTGCGTCGGGCTGCGCACAAATCGGGGCTAATGGAGTTCGTTTCTAGTTTTAACATTGGGTTTTGTTTCAAGGAGCCTTTTCATGAATGACATTACTATTTTTTATAAATCAGTAATTTGAGCGTTTAAAATTGATTTTTGTTTGGTATATGCCTAGAATTTTTAGAAATCAACGAGTATATTTGTCCACTCTAACGTAAAGTAGATCTATAAGATGTTCAATTTGATATTATTCGGTGCTCCCGGTGTAGGGAAAGGAACGCAGGCAAAAAAGCTGGTTGAGAAGTATGGATGGATTCATTTGTCCACGGGAGACCTGCTACGTGAAGAGATCAAGCATAAAACGCCCCTTGGCCTGGAAGCCGATACCATCATGAAAAAGGGCCAGTTGGTTCCTGATGAGATCGTTATTGGCATGATCGGATCCGCTTTGGACGCCAATCCTCATGCAAAAGGTTTCCTTTTTGATGGATTTCCCCGCACGGTCGCTCAGGCGGAAGCCCTGGATAAACTCCTGACGTTAAAGAAAAGCGCCATTAGCCTGGTATTGGCTTTGGACGTTGCTGAAGAAGAACTGGTTCGTCGCCTGTTGTTGAGGGGGCAGGAAAGTAACCGCCCGGATGACAAAGACGAAACCGTCATCAGGGCCAGGATTCGCGAATACGAAAATAAAACTGCTCCGGTAGCTAAATACTACGCAGGCCAGGGTAAAATCACCCACGTGCCTGGAGAAGGTTCCATTGAAGATATCTTTGACGCACTCAGCGCTCACGTAAATGGAAAAATCGGACAGGCGGCCTAGGCGCACGTCGATTCCCTTATCTTTATAGCACAAACTAACTATCGTTTGTTGCTATGCATTCATTGGAAAATTATGTCCTGGGACGCTGGATAGGCGGTACCGGAGAGGGTCAATTACTGCATGATGCGGTTACAGGAGAAGCTTTTGCGCATACCAGTACAAAGGGGCTGGATTTCGGAGAAGTGCTGAACTATGCACGTACTACGGGTAACCCTGCACTCAGAAAGATGACCTTCCCTGAAAGGGGATTAATGCTTAAAGCCTTGGCGCTGCATCTCAGCGCGCAAAAAGAAAAGTTTTATGCCCTATCCTACCGCTCCGGAGCCACAAGGGCGGATAGTTGGATTGATATTGAAGGAGGTATTGGCAACCTTTTCTCCTATGCCAGCCTACGTCGAAAATTCCCAGATCAAACCTATGCCTTGGACGGAGAACCCCATTCTTTAGGTAAGGGGGGCACTTTTATGGCGCAACATTTATTGGTTCCTAAAGAAGGTACGGCCATTCATATCAATGCTTTTAACTTCCCCGTTTGGGGTATGCTGGAAAAAATAGCGGTGAATCTGTTGGCTGGCGTTCCCGCCGTTGTCAAACCGGCAACCTTGACATCTTACCTGACGGAAGCCGTTGTCCGGGAAATTGATAAGGCTGGTATTTTACCCAAAGGGGCTTTGCAATTGATTTGTGGAAGTGCCGGGGACCTGTTGGACCACGTTGACTCCCAGGATGTGATCACCTTTACCGGATCCGCAGAAACGGGGCTAAAACTAAAGGCGCATCCTACGGTACTTCGGGAAAATGTTCCCTTTACCATGGAGGCCGATTCTCTCAATAGCATTGTGTTGGGTGCCGATGTGGATCCTTCCATGCCCGAGTTCGATGTATTCATCAAAGAAGTCAGGAAAGAAATGACCGTGAAGGCGGGCCAGAAGTGTACGGCGATAAGAAGGATTTTCGTGCCCGAATCCAGGTTGCAGGAGGTTCAGCACGCACTGACAAAGGCCCTGGCCCAAACCCTGATCGGTAATCCTGCACATGAGAAGGTGCGGATGGGATCTTTAGCCGGCCTTGGCCAAAGAGAGGAAGTGAGGTCCCAGGTTAAAAAGTTACTGGCTTGCAGTCAGCTTATCTATGGAAACCTGGATGGGGTGCTGGAAGTAGTGGATGCGGATGCCTTAAAGGGCGCCTTTATCAGTCCCCTGCTATTGTTGAGTGAGCATCCATTTTCAGCGGATGCTGTTCACGCTGTTGAAGCTTTTGGTCCGGTTAGTACCCTTATGCCTTACAAAGACATGGGTCAGGCCTTGGATCTTGTGAAAAAAGGAAAGGGGAGCCTGGTTTGCTCTCTGGTGACGGCCAGTCCTGCGCCGGCCAGGGACTTTGTCCTGGGCGCCGCTCCCCATCATGGTCGCATCCTGGTGTTGAACGCCGCTTGCGCTAAGGAAAGTACCGGACATGGATCTCCGCTTCCTTTGTTGGTACACGGAGGGCCTGGGAGAGCCGGAGGTGGAGAAGAGATGGGTGGGGTCAGAGGGGTAAGACATTACATGCAAAGGGTGGCTATTCAGGGAGACCCCAGCATGCTCACGGCCATTACCGGTGTTTATCAACCCGGCGGGGACCAGGTACTCTCACCTGTACATCCTTTCCGCAAATATTTTGAGGAGCTGGAGGTTGGAGATACGGTCATCACCCATAAAAGGACGGTGACCGAATCGGATATCGTTCAGTTTGCCAATGTAAGTTGGGATCATTTTTATGCACATACGGACCATACTTCCCTGGAAGGAACAACGTTCTCCAAACCCGTAGCCCATGGTTACTTTATACTGAGTGCAGCGGCGGGTTTGTTTGTAGATCCGGGAAAGGGGCCCGTTCTCTTAAATTACGGGCTGGAAGAATGCCGGTTTATTAAACCCGTATATGCCGGTTCTACCATTGGGGTCAAGCTTACTTGTAAAGAAAAAGTACGTCAGGAACCCCGGGATGAGGCAGATATTCCCAAAGGAATTGTAAAATGGTATGTGGACGTGTACGATGAAACAGGAGAGAGTGTGGCCATAGCATCCATCCTTACCATGGTCAAGTGTAAAAATTAACTTGATGCTAACGGTAAAAAATTTAATTTGTAGGGTATAGTTATGTCCATACCATTATCCTATTATTAAAGCTTACAACGAAGACTCAAGGAGGTCGGCTCATTATGATTCACGAAATTCAGGAAGGATATGTGAAGATCGATCATGACCACGGCGTTACCACGATCGAATTCGCTCATTCCCAAAGTAATTCTCTCCCCGGCAAATTATTGCACGAGTTAGCCAAAGAAATTCATTTAGCTGGTTTAGATCCCGCCACAAAAGTGATCATCCTGCGTTCCGCCGGGGACAGGGCTTTTTGTGCTGGCGCCAGTTTCGATGAATTGCAACGCATCAAAACCGAAGCAGAGGGCACTAAATTTTTCGGTGGCTTTGCAGAAGTCATTAACGCCATGCGTAAATGCCCCAAGTTTATTATAGGGCGCATCCAAGGCAAATGTGTAGGTGGTGGGGTCGGATTGGCCGCTGCCGTAGACTACTGCATTGCCTGGGAAAAAGCAGAAATCAAATTAAGCGAACTGTCCCTGGGATTCGGTCCCTTTGTGATCGGTCCTGCCGTAGAAAGGAAGATCGGTTCCTCTGCATTCAGCCAATTGGCCATCGATAGCCAGATGTGGAGAAATGCAGACTGGTCAAAGAAGAAAGGCTTATTTGCCGAAGTCCATGAAAGTATTGACAACATGGATCACTACGTCAATCGCCTCGCCAATCAGTTGGCTCATTCCAGCCTTGAAGCCATGAAAGAATTGAAAAAGTCTTTCTGGAAGGGCACGGAGCACTGGGATGAATTGCTGCATGAAAAGGCGGCCATCAGTGGCAGATTGGTGTTGAGTGACCAGGCCCAGCAGGCCATTGCCAAAGTCAGGAAAGCTTCAGAAGCAAAGACGCCTGCGTAAATGATCTGGATCGAGCTTGCCATTTTACTCCTTATGATTGTGATCGGTTCCCGTATGAAGGGAATCGGCTTGGGCTTAATGGGCATGGTAGGCATGGCCATCTTTGTCTTTGGCTTTCATATGAGGCCAGGTGAGCCCCCTTTGGATGTGTTGATGATCATCCTGTCCATCGTGACCACAGCAGCTTGTATGCAAGCCGCCGGTGGACTGGATTATCTGGTGGGGGTGGGAGAAAGGATTATTCGCTCCAATCCCTCCCGCATTGTTTTCCTGGCTCCCATAGTGGTGTTCTTCCTGGCGCTTTTTGCCGGCACATCCCATGTAGTTTATTCCATGTTGCCCATTATATCAGAGGTTTCGGCCAGCCGTCGAATCAGACCAGAGCGACCTTTGAGCATTTCCGTCATCGCATCCCACATGGCACTAACGGGTAGCCCTATGGCGGCGGCTACCGCCGCTATGGCCGCACTGCTGGCTTATCCCGGTGCGGCCGTGGATGTAATGAAAGTGGCTATTCCAGCTTGCTTTATCGGGGTGCTGGCCGGGGCTGTTTCGGTGTTGCGCATGGGGGCAGACCTGCCGGCTTCCGGGCCGCTTCCTGGTTACGGGCTGCCAGACCCGGGAGGAGAACCAAAATATGCAGTGGAAAAAGCTGCATCTTTTGGCTCCTCCCAGATCCGGCAGGCGCAAGCTTCGCAGAAAGGAGCCAGGATCTCGGTATACATTTTCGGCGCTGCGATTTTGTGTATCGTGTTGGCTGGATCCTTTCCAGGGCATTTGCCCAACTTTGGTCCGGGCAAAGCAAGTTTCAATGTTAACGCAGACGGCTCCCTGAAAATGGTGGCCGTTATAGAAATTGTGACGCTGGCAGCCTCAGCGGCCATACTATTAATCACGGGTACCAAACCCGCTACGGTAGCAAAGATGAGCCTGTTTTCTACCATGGCTATGGCTTTGGTGAGCGTATTTGGGGTGGTTTGGATGAGCGCTACCTTCATGGAAAATAATCAGGAGCTCATCAAAGCTAGTTTGGGTGGGCTTGTGCAGGCGCATCACTGGGCCTTTGCGATTGTCCTTTTCCTAATGGGAATATTGATGTTCAGCCAAGCTGCAACAACAAAAGTAATGATGCCTCTGGGCATAGCGTTGGGATTGCCTTTCCCGGCTTTGATTGCTATGTTTCCTGCGGTGAACAGTGATTGGGTGCTACCAGGTTATCCTACCTTACTTGCGGCCATAGGATTCGACAAAACGGGCACTACGCATATCGGTAAATGGGGAATCAACCATAGCTTTATCCGACCTGGACTGGTGGCTATGATAACGACCATCGGGGTCGGGTTTCTGCTGGCGAAGCTGTTATTGTGAGCGACGCGGATCGGTGAGCCCGTACAACTTACAGATCGTCGTACTCGTAAATCGGATCTATTCCGGTGCCTGGTTCCAGGTCCAGAATCGGATTGATGTATCCGTTTTTGAGTCCATAAGCCCAACCATGAAGATGGGGGCGTCTTTCTTCCTTCCAGGCCTTTTGAATGGTGGACATCTTGGCCAGGTTGGTTACCTGCTCTTTTACGTTGAGCTCTACCAGCCTGTCGGCCCTTTTTTCCATGTCTTCTATGGCATCAAGCTCTTCCCTGTAAATGCGGTAAACATCCTTGATATTGCGCAGCCACTTGTTGAGTATGGGCTTGTAGTCCGTTTGAGTCATAGCTGCCTTGACGCCTCCACAACCATAGTGACCACAGACGATGATATGTTTTACTTTGAGGTGATTGACGGCATAGTCTAAGACCGCTCCCAGGTTTACATCCGTGTGGATGACAAGGTTGGCAATATTGCGGTGAACGAAGATCTCACCTGGTTGGGTGTCGGTTATCTGGTTGGCAGGAACCCGGCTGTCGGAGCAGCCTATCCATAAAAACTGGGGAGTTTGGAGGTTCGCTAAGCGATTAAAGAAATCGGGGTCTTCTTTAACTCTGGCCTGGGCCCAGGCTACGTTGTTTTCGAGCAATTGTTCAATCGGCAACATAGGTCCTATTTATTATATATTCATCCCACCACAAACACTGATCACCTGCCCGGTAACATAAGAGCTCATCTCTGATGCCAGGTAAAGGGCAGTATCTGCGACTTCGGCAGGGGAGGCAAAGCGCCCCATAGGGATTTTTTTCAGAAACTCAGCAGCCTGATGTCCTCCTTTGAGATAATGGGTCATGTCCGTTTCAACGAAGCCGGGAGCGATGGCATTGACGCGAACATTGCGGCTTCCCAACTCCAGGGCTATGGACTTGGTGAAACCAATGATACCCGCTTTGGAAGCTGCATAACTGGCTTGCCCCGCATTTCCCCTTATGCCTATGATAGAGCTCATGTTGATGATGCTGCCGGTTTTGGCTTTCATCATGGGCTTAATGACGTGTTTGGTCAGGTTATAAACGCTATCCAGATTGGTCTGGATGACTTCCCTCCATTGTTCAGGGGTTAAGCGAAGCAGCAAGTTGTCCTTGGAGATCCCGGCATTATTGACGCATATGTCTATGGTACCAAACTCCTTTAGTACACTGGTGACAAACTCCTCACTTTGGGCAAAATCTGCTGCGTTGCTTTGGTAAGCCTTGGCTTTTACACCCAGGGTCCAGAGCTTTTCTTCCAGGTCCTTAGCTTTAGCGGCACTGCTGTCACTCACATAGGTAAAGGCGATATGGGCGCCCTGCTCAGCGAATTTCTGTACAATACTTTCTCCGATTCCACGGGCACCCCCGGTGATGATAGCTACTTTGTTCTTCAATAATTGCATAAAGATTCCTTCATCTTGGGACGCGAAGATAAGATAAACCGTCAATTTTCAATATGAGGGTCCGTCGGGTCCGCCTGGCCGATTGATCAGGGCCAGGATTTCATCCATATGCTTTCGATCATTGCTGAGCCTGGGCACCTTATGTTGTCCGCCAAGCTTGCCTTTACCTTTTAGCCATGCATTGAATAAGCCCTTTGGAACAGAGTGGATGATGGGAAGACCCAGGGCAATGTCTTTATGTCGTTTGGCTTCGTAATCGCTGTTGATGCTTTGCAGCGCGGCATCTAATTCACGGGTAAAGGCATCCATGTCGGCAGGCTCCTTCTCAAATTCAATGACCCATTCATGGGCCCCGTTCCCCTTATCGCTAAAGTATACGGGGGCCGCTGTATAATCGTTTACTACCGCGTCCATCTTTTTAGACGCCAGGGCAATGGCCTTATCTGTGTTATCTATGATGACCTCCTCGCCGAAGGCATTGATGAAGTGTTTGATACGTCCGCTTACCTTGACTTTGAAGGGACTGAGGGAGGTAAACTCTATGGTATCCCCCAGCAAATATCGCCACAGGCCACCATTGGTGGATATGACCATGGCATACTGTTTACCCATTTGTACATCCTTTAAACCAATGGTTAGGGGATGAGCCGAACCGTATTCGCTGATAGGCATGAACTCGTAGAATATGCCATGGGCCAGGAACAAGAGCATACCCTCTGAATGAGGCTGGTCCTGGGCGGCAAAAAAGCCTTCGCTGGCATTATAGATCTCCAGATAGCTGATGTCTTTACCTAAGACTTTGGTGAATTGCTCCCGGTAAGGGGTAAACGATACACCGCCATGAATGTATAATTCCAAATTGGGCCATACGTCACTGATATGATTCTTACCCGTGATATCCAGTATCCTTTTTAGCAGCAGCAAGGTCCAGGTAGGTACACCCGATAACGAAGTCACATTCTCCTTGATGGTGTTCAGGGCCAGCATTTCCAATTTGGTTTCCCATTCGTCCAGCAAGGCAATGGCGAGTTCCGGGGTGCGGACCCACTGTCCGTAAAAAGGAGCATTCTGGAGCAGTACAGCGCTCAGGTCTCCGTAATGTATGTCCTCGTTGACTTTATTGATGGTATGACTTCCACCCACGACCAGGCCTTTTCCCGTGAGCAGGTCGCTTTCGGGGAAATTGGCATAGTACATGGTCAGCACATCCCTGGCAGCCTGGTAGTGGCCGTCTTTAAGGCTTTCTTCACTTACGGGAATGAATTTACTTTTATCGCTGGTTGTACCGCTGCTTTTGGCGAACCAGTGGATGGGCGTATTCCAGAGGATGTTTTCTTCCCCTTGCATCATACGCTCTATATATGGTTTAAGATCCTCATACTCATGTATGGGGATGCGTTGCTTAAACTCCTTTACATTAAACAATTGGGAAAGTCCATACTGACGGCCTATCTCCGTATACTGAGCCTGGGTAACAAGATCTTGCAGCACCTCCCGTTGAGCTAAACGGGGTTGCTCGGACCATTGCTGGATTTTCCAGTAGCGCAAGCGTGCTAATCTGGATATGGCTGGGCTTAAAAATTTCATTTTAGGTGTTAGGGGCTAACTAGACTCTGTAAAATAGGGTTTTCAGAGCAAACCAGCATCTTTCAGGAGGTAATCCTTGCGCTTCAATACGAAATTGCGCCCCAGGTAGAGACTGCGTACCTTTTCATCTTCCGCTAGCTCTTCGGCAGTACCGTGTTTGAAGATTTTGCCATCTATAAGCAGATAGGCCCTATCACAGATGGATAGGGTCTCGTTTACGTTGTGGTCGGTGATCAGAATCCCGATGTTGCGGTATTTGAGGCGGGCTACCACCGCCTGAATGTCTTCTACGGCTATGGGGTCTACCCCGGCAAAGGGTTCATCCAGTAGGATGAATTTAGGGTCTACAGCCAGGGCCCGGGCGATCTCCGTTCTACGCCTTTCCCCACCGGACAAGGAGTCCCCGTTGTTTTTCCTTACATGATTAAGGTGAAACTCCTCCAGTAGAGACTCCAGTTTTTCCTTTTGCTCCGCTTTGCTGAGTTTGGTCATCTCCAGTACGGCTGCAATATTGTCCTCTACGCTGAGTTTGCGAAAAACAGAGGCTTCCTGTGGAAGGTAGCCTATGCCCATCTGGGCCCTTTTATACATGGGCAGTTTGGTGATGTCCTCGTTGTTTAAGAACACGTTACCTTCATCCGGACGGACAAAGCCAACAACCATATAAAACGTCGTCGTTTTACCGGCCCCGTTAGGACCTAGCAATCCAACGATTTCACCTTGCTGCACCTGAACGCTAACGTGATTCACCACGGTACGATTGCTATAGCGCTTCACCAGTTCCTGCGTATGTATAGTTGCCGTTTCCAATCCTTTTAATTTGGATACAAATTTAGCCGGATCGGCCCAGTATACAGCGGGTTTGTCCTGATTTTTGTACCTTGCCGGGATTTTAACGAAATATATCATTTTTCAGACCCGTATCATGCAAGTCACAAAACATATACAAGAAGCGAAGGGGACGTTGGTTTCATTTGAGATTTTGCCTCCATTGAAGGGAAAGACGATACAATCCATTTTTGAACACCTGGATCCCCTCATGGAAACCAAACCTTCTTTTATCAATGTGACTTATCACCGCAGCGAGCACGTCTATAAGAAACGCCCCGACGGGACTTTTGAAAAAGTGGAAGTGCGCAAACGCCCCGGCACTGTCGGCATCTGCGCCGCCATCATGAACCGGTACAGGATAGACGCCATACCCCATATCATTTGCGGAGGCTTTACCAAACAGGAAACAGAGGACGCACTGATTGATCTGGCCTTCCTGGGAATCGACAACGTGTTGGTGTTGAGAGGAGATGCTGCCAGGAATGAGGTCATGTTTGAACCAGAGACCGGAGGCAACAAATACGCCATAGATTTGCTCAAACAGGTGGTTCATCTCAACAATGGAGAATACCTGGAAGATGATATTCGTAACGGAGGAAGGACCAACTTCTGTATAGGGGTAGCCGGTTATCCGGAAAAACATTTCGAATCACCCAACCTGGAAGCGGACCTGACCTACTTAAAAGCCAAGGTAGACGCGGGTGCGGACTATATTACCACCCAAATGTTCTTCGACAACCAGAAGTATTTTGACTTTGTAAAACGTTGCAGGGAAGCGGGGATCATGGTGCCTGTTATTCCTGGACTGAAACCCATCACCTCAAAAAAACAACTCAACGTATTGCCTCGTACCTTCCATGTAGACATTCCGCTGGAGTTGTCCAATGAAATTAGCAAAAGCAAGACGGACGCCGCCTGCGAGCAGGTTGGTGCGGAATGGCTGCTTCAGCAATCCAAAGAGCTGAAGGCTGCCGGCGTTCCTGTTCTCCACTATTATACCCTGGGTAAACCCGAACTGGTCCTCCAGGTGGTAAGGCAATTAATTTAAGTCCTTACGTTGTTTGAGTTGTTGAAGGGCTGCCTGGTTAACCTTTACGGGATACTTTTTGTGCAGGGATTCCAGCCATTGCTTTTCCACCTTAGCCTGATAATCGGTCAGTACCAATCCCCTGACGGAAGCAAAATCAGTTGCGGGGGCCGAAGGATAAGTCTTAATGACGTAGTAGAAATGGTAACGTCCGTCCGGCTGCAAGTTAGCAGGGGTGAAGGTTCCATTGTGCGCTTTGGCAGAATCCAGGGATAAAGCACTTAAATCAAACCTGGAGGAGTCGACATTGACATTGGGGTAATGACTTATCCATAACCTCCAATTTCCAGGGTCCTGAGCCGCTTGAAGACGGACCTGATTTCCCTGAAGTGTATCTATGTAGTTAAAGGCTAAAACGTCGGCGCTGGGGGGAAGCACAAATTTTTGTTTGTGGTCCAGGTACCATTGATATAAGGCAGCACTATCTCCACCCACCTTGCCCCAAATCTGTTGTTGCATCACGGCAAAAAGTAAGGATCCATCGGAAAACTCTTTTTCCTGAAAGCGGAAATCCTCATCATAACGACCGAGATTGTCTTGCAGGTATTCCAGTGCACTCAGATGAAGGAAGGCCGTATACAAAGGAGAAAAATGGAGGACAGGAGCATGAGTATCCCCGGTTCTTCTATAGAGTACATACCTCAACCAATCAGAACTGGTATAAGGCTTGGTGCCTAACGTAAATAAGGTTTTTTCAGGGACGACTTTGATGTATTCCTCTCCCCTGCGGTTGACCAACAACGTATCGGCTATGGCGTATACCCAGTTGGTATCCACAAGAGCGGATTTGAAATTCAATGCTGGTAAAATGGATTGTGCATAGCTAGCTCTGGCAAAGTCCATACGGTCGCTATAGAAAACCCTTTGTTCAAACCCATTCCACCTTCCCTGGTCCAGGCTATCTTTTAATGCAGGCTGCCATTCCATCCTTTTAAGGATATGGTAACCGTAGCTCGTTTCAATGGGTTTGGAAATAACCCCATTGCCCGGAATGGCAAAGGCTGCCTCTACAAAGTTCTGGTCATAATCCCCGGTGGAGAACTCGGGTAATATTCCATAGTTGTAGTAGGTCATTTTGTCGTCGGAGTATTTTCTGACCAGTGTGTCAAAAGAGGCGCCGTGTTTCAGCAAGTCATAAATGCTATCCGCCTTGTGGAGAACGGCCGCCTTTTCTGCATCCCCTGCTTTAGGCGAGAAGGCAAACAATATCTGGGAGACCTTTAACACGCCGGGGTTTGGCCTGGAACCGAGGCGCTTGAAAATATGATAGCCATTTCTACTCCGGTATATGCCGGAATAAGCTCCGTCTTTAAGGCCATAGACAATGTTTTCTGCATTATAGGGTAGGGAAAAAACGGTGATAAAACCGGTATACCCACCGTGCATTTTCAGGTAAGGGTTGGTAGAATAAGCCTGAGATACTTTTTCAAAGGGAACGCCAGCCTTCAATTGGCTAAGGGCCCCATTGATATTTTGGTAAGCAGTCAGGGTATCTGAAGGGTTGAAAATGCTGACGTATATCTGATCGATTTCAATATCGGTCTGGCCCCTTTGCAAGGCTTCCTTACTCATGGCGCCCAGCCCTTCGAGCCTTTTCATGGTTTGCCCCGTCAATTCCGTATGGAAGGAGCGGGCGTCCCTGCGGAAATCCGGGGTAGTATCCAATCCAGCGTCTTTAGCTGCCTGGACCTTCAATTTATAATCTATGAACAGCTTTAAGTAGGAATCCATTTCTTTTGGAGAGACATGGTTCTTCCTGAGCGCCCAAAGAAACTCCTGGGTCTTTACCGTATTGGGGCCATAAGTAAACAGGGTCTGCGCATGAAGGAGGCCCTGGGTGCTGCACATAAGCCATACACTAAGGAGAAATCGATTCATCAGCGGGATGCAGGATTTTGGTTGCCGGACTTTTGTAGTTTACGGGTAATCAATTCGTCTACTTGTTCGTAGGATAGCTTTTTGCCCACTATCCTTTTCTGATCATCCAGCAGGTAAATGGTCGGGGTCTGATATACGTCATAGAGTTGCCGGAAGCTAGCCTTTTTTGCGTCTATATCATCTTGTTTCATCTGAGGGGTCTGGTATACATTGACCCAATCTTCCAGGTGGTGGTTATGAATAAACTTCATCCAGCCGGCTTTGACAGGAATGATTTTGGCGGTATCCGTCCTAACGGTATCGATCAATACAGCAAATACTTTCACACCCTCCGCTTTCCATTTAGCTTGGTAAATGCTGTCGAGTTGAGGCACTTCTTTTTGACAATGACCGCAATCCGGGTCCCAGAAACAAACCACGGTGAAGGGTGCCTGGACGCCATAGAGGTTAACCTTCCTGTCTGAGGAGTCCAGCAGTTGAATATCGGCGGCGGGATCACCGAGCTGGTTGGCCATGATGCTGTAAGCCCGGTCATTGATGCTTTTCAACTGAGCCTGGCTTAACCAATCTACCTGTCCGGTCTGGTAATATTTTTCAAACAAGTCCAGGAAGACGGCGTCCTGCCCCATATACTTGGGGTTGGCGTAGTCATTGGTGAACTTGGTCAGGAAGTATTTGAACATGGTCTTATTAGACCTGCTGAAAAGAATAATATGATTGACTTCCTGTTTGATGGAGTCTACATCGGGAGAAACCAAACGACCGAAATAATCATTGAGTTTGGGCTCGAATATGGGGGTGAACAATAATCGGTCATCATAAAAAGATACCCCATCCCAGTAATGTGCTTTGTAATAGCGGTAGGCAAACAGAGAGTCTTTCCTTCCGTTGGGCAAAGTAGGGGCGCTGGGTACGTCAGGCTCCTGCATGAGTCGGAATAAGGCAGCCAGGAAACTATCGGGATACTGGCTGATCAGGTTTTGCCTGTATTTGATGGTCTCTTTGTTGACGTCCTGGATCTGATCTCCTATCTTCAGGGTATCGGCATGGGTATGAACCGAAGCCAGTTGAGCCTGTAGAGGCTTTACCTTCTGGAACTGGTCGGCAGCGTAAATCTGATATTGGGTGAATAGCGTATTCTCCCGGGAGCCGGTGAATTTTGTTTTCCTCACCAGATCTGTGGAATCGGCGTAGATGCTGAAGTGCTGGTCTCTATTGTCTACCAGCATTTCTACCAATTGGCTCTTACCTGGATTGACCAGCATATAAACGCCTCCCTGCAAAGGATCGGCTCCCTTGAAGTCCGCCTGTCCATTAGCGTCTAGTGACACAGAGTCCTTTACGTATATGGATTTCCCAAAGTAGTGAGCTAGATAAACATAGCCCCCCGTATAGGGTTTAAAAGTGACTTTGATATCGTAACCAGCACCGGTTTGGGCATGGAGATGGGCATAGGGCCAGCAGGTTGCCAAGAGGCAAATGGTTTTCAAAAAGGATTTGCTTAACATATCGAATAAACGAAAATTCAGGACGGAAATATACACAAAAGTGGGACACTTCAGTGAATCCAGTATTTTTGCGGGGTGAGGAATAAAATACGGAAGACATTGGAAGGCATAACGGTTACTGATTATGCCGCTGAAGGAAAAGCACTTGCCAGACTGGACGGGAAGGTCATTTTTATTGAAGGCGCTGTACCCGGTGACGTGGTGGATGTGCTCTTAACCAAGAGCAAGAAGGATTGGGCCGAAGGGAAAGTTCAGGCATTCCGATCCCTGTCACCGGAAAGAACAGACCCGTTCTGCCCCTACTTTGGCACCTGCGGGGGCTGCAAATGGCAAATGCTCCCCTATGACAAGCAACTGTCCTACAAGCAAAGGGAGGTTCAGGAAAACCTTACCCGCCTTGGGAAAATAGCCTTACCTCCCATTATGCCCATCCTGGGTTCTGAGGCTACCCGGTATTACCGCAACAAGCTGGAGTTTACCTTTTCCAATAAAAGGTATAGGACGGAAGCGGAGTTCAGGGAACTCCAGGCCTTGGAGGCCACCGAAGCTGTAACGGCACAGGCAGCCAGCGGGGCCGATACCGCCAGGCTGTCCCAGGCTTCTGCCGGGGCTGCTGAGGGGACCGTTGTCGATGCCGATAAGGCTTCTGCCGGGATCGATTCGGGAAACGGCCGCAGGCCTTTCCGGGAAGATCCGGGGGTAGGCTTCCATGTTCCTAAATTATTTGATAAGGTCATAGACATACAGGAATGCCACCTTCAGGCAGAACCCTCTGACCTGATCCGCAATACCGTCAGGGCTTTTGCCTTTAGCCAGGGCTATACCTTTTATGACATACGCCGTCATACCGGTTGGCTGAGGAACCTGGTGGTCAGGGTTTGCCGGACCGGTGAAGTCATGGTCAATTTATGCCTGGGCTATGAAGACCCGGTGGAGGCAAAACGCCTGATGGATCACCTCCTGGAAAAGGTTCCAGCCATTACCACCCTGGTTTATACCATCAATCCTAAATTCAATGATTCCATTTTTGACCTGGAACCCGTTCCTTATTTCGGGAAGGGTTATATCATGGAAAAGTTGGGGGATTTCCAGTTCAAAATCGGACCCAAATCCTTTTTTCAAACCAATACCGCTCAGGCCGAAAGGTTGTATGAAGTCGTGAGGGATTTTGCTGGCCTGACGGGGAAAGAAACGGTGTATGACCTTTATTGCGGTACGGGGAGTATAGGCATCTTCTTAAGCAAACAGGCGGCTAAAATCATTGGGGTTGAGGTGGTTGACGAAGCCATCGGCGATGCTCGTCAAAACGCAAAACTCAATGGGATAGCGCACGCCGAATTTTTTACGGGAGACGTGGTGGATATTTGCGACGATGCTTTTTTTGCCCAACATGGCAGGCCGGACGTGCTCATATCCGATCCCCCCAGGGCAGGGATGCACGAAAAACTGGTGCGCAAGCTCCTGGAGATCCGGGCCCCAAGAATTGTATATGTCAGTTGTAATGTTGCTACCCAGGCCAGGGACCTTCAATTGCTGGACGAGGCCTATGCCGTTACCAGGGTACAACCAGCCGATTTGTTTCCCCATACCCATCATATAGAAAACGTGGTAGCACTACAATTGAGGTAAGGTCTTTACCCGATTCCTGTTATTTTTACATATAAACTTGTTTGCATGAACGCTTATAGGCAGAGTCGTTTTCCAGGCTTTCCACCAGTTATAAAGTGGTTGATCATCATCAATTTTGGGGTATGGATCCTGGAGCTGCTGTGGCATGGGCCCTGGTTCCTCAATTACTTCTCCCTGTTCGACATGCGCTCCCCCTACTTCAAGCCTCATCAGTTCATTAGCTATATGTTCCTGCATGACGTCGACAGTACCCAGTTTTACTTGCATATTCTATTGAATATGTTTGCCTTATGGATGTTTGGAAATTTGCTGGAACAGAGATGGGGATCCAAAAGGTTTTTGAATTTCTACCTGATCACGGGTATAGGGGCCGGCATACTCTATGGGGTATATCTTTATTTTGTGAACACGCCTTATATCAATGCCATCAATGAATATCAGTTGCACCCCAGCGCACAGTTGCTGAACGAAATCAACAGTAGGTTTTTCAACGGAGGGTTGAATGCGTCGGATCAGGTGGACCCTACTGAAGCGTATAATTTTCTGAAAGCGTCAGGACCTATGC
Source organism: Beijerinckiaceae bacterium (assembly GCA_903970475.1). GTDB lineage: Bacteria > Bacteroidota > Bacteroidia > Chitinophagales > Chitinophagaceae > Dinghuibacter. The sequence goes on along the minus strand of CAJCIQ010000154.1, from coordinate 14,796 downwards.
ATGAGCCCATCCTGGGCGCTTCCGGTGCCATCTTCGGGATACTGGTGGCTTTTGCCATGACCTTCCCCAATATGGAGATGTTCATCATTCCCATTCCCTTTCCTATCAAGGCCAAATATGTCGTGTTGGGCTACATAGCTATTGAAATCTGGTCCGGTGTGTCGCCCAGACCTGGAGACAATGTGGCTCACTGGGCCCATCTTGGGGGAGCCCTTGTTGGCTTTATCACCCTCAAACTGATGAATAGGTTTGACCGAAAGCATTTTTATTAATCTATTACAAATGGGAATGACGCCTTTGGCCGGTGATTTTGTAACTTTATAGAAGAAAATATCGTAAGTACAAGGAATTATTTGAATTATGGCAGTTACGGAAAGAAATAGCCGGCGTAGGATTTTGCTTGGGGAATCCAATAATGCCCTATTTAACCTTGTGGCAATCAATGCGGTGATTTTCGTCATCCTGGGTTTTACCCTGTTGGTATACGAAGTCACCAGCCCTCATGCGGTAGCCTATGGCAATTTCCAAAAACAGGTGCTGGATTACATTACCCTTCCTTCCAGTTTTTCCGCCTGGGTGCATAAGCCCTGGACCTTGGTGACCTTCATGTTTGCCCATGTGGATGTATGGATGCTGATCAGTAATCTACTGTGGTTGGGCGCTTTTGGATATATTTTTCAAGACCTTACGGGAAATGGTCAGATCATACCCATATATCTCTATGGTGGAATGGCAGGAGGAATTGTATTCCTGTTGGCCTGTAACCTGATCCCCGGCATGAGGGGTGCTTCTTTGGAACTGTTGGGCGCCAATGCGGGTATCATGGCCATTGCGGTGGCAACCACCATGGTAGCACCAGACTATAGGATTTTCCCCATGCTCAATGGTGGTATCCCCTTATGGATCCTGACCATCATATTTGTGGCGGTGGACGTTGCCGGTCTGGGTATCTCCCCCTTTCCTTACCACCTGTCTCATATTGCAGGGGCAGCCGTGGGCTTCCTCTTTGTCAAGCAACTCAGAAGCGGGCATGACTGGGGTGGATGGATGCATGGATTCTACGATTGGTTAATCAACCTGTTCAACCCCGGGAACGGACAGGAGAAAAAACCGTTCAAAAAAGAGCTGTTCTATAAGAGTCATGGTAATCCGCCCTACACGAAAACACCATTGATCACGCAACAAAAAGTCGACGAACTTCTCGACAAGATCTCGCAAAAGGGTTATCACCACCTGACCGATGAAGAAAGGGAAATCCTTAAGCGGGCCAGTGAAGAAGACCTGTAACCCCCATGCGCTTACTACTTATTCTTGCCAATTGCGCAGTGGCTATCCTCATGATGCTGGTGGGACTAGCTCCCTACATTGATCCCAAAAAATGGTGGTTACTGGGGTTTTTGGCTTTGGGCTTCCCTTATTTGTTGGCTATTACCCTTTTATTTCTGCTGTGCTGGCTACTCGTGAAGCGCTGGCGGCTGCTATCGATATCCCTGATTGCCCTGATCGTATCCTGGAGTTCCATAAGGGCCTTTTTTGCCTTTCATCCAGTAGATACTTCGGGAAAATCCAGGCCCCTTACTTCCCTGAAGATCATGAGTTGGAACGTTCACCTGTTCAATTTCTTCGACAACAAAAAGAATCCGACCATCAAACAGAAAATGATAGACCTGGTTCACCACGAAGACCCGGACATTGCCTGTTTTCAGGAGTTTTTCTTCTCAGACAGTTCAGCCTATCCTTATTCCATTCAGTATTTCAGAAAGGCGTTGGGATTCCCGTATTATGCGGTAGCTTATGAGTGGTATGCCGACTCCCGGTACAACAATACCAACTATCATTACGGGGTTATTATTTTCTCTAAATACCCCATCCTGCAACAGACCAATATCATTGGAAAGGACAGGAAGTACAATGACGTCTTTGAATATGCTGATATTGTTACTCCTCTGGATACCTTACGAGTTTTCAATGTGCACCTGCAATCTCTGAAATTTGATAAGAAGGATTATGATTTCCTGGAGAGCCCCCCCTTGTCAGAAGCCGACAAGGTAAAGCAACAATCCAGGAATATTTTGAGTAAGATAAAAAACGGGTTCCTCAGAAGGGCTGATCAGGCGCAGATTGTACGGGAGATTGTACAACACAGCCCTAATCCAGTCGTTGTTTGCGGAGATTTTAATGATGTGCCTAACTCCTATGCCTATAGTACCATAAAGCAGGAACTCAAGGATGCTTTCCAGGAAAAGGGATTCGGATGGGGGCGGACCTTTTCTCAAATTTCCCCCACCTTAAGAATAGACTATATCTTGTTTGATCCCAGTTATAATGCCTTTAACTATCGGTGTACCCCCAGGGTACTCAGCGATCACTTCCCCATCACCGCGGTCTTGTACGATCCAGCAACCGATTCGGCTGACGATCATTTCCCTCCCAAATAAAAAGGTCAGAAAAAAGGCACAATATTATCTTTGCTAAGTAAGATTCACTATTTATGGCTGATTTGAAGGTTTATAATACACTGAGCAGACAGAAAGAAACATTTACTTCCCTGATACCCGGAAGAGTTGGCATGTATGTATGTGGTCCTACCGTGAGTGGAGAATCTCATCTGGGACATGCACGGCCCTTTATTACGTTTGACGTCATTTACAGGTATCTCACGCACCTGGGGTATGCTGTACGCTATGTCCGCAACATCACTGACGCCGGGCATTTTGAAGAAGAAGGCAGAGAGGCAGAGGACAAGATCTCCGAAAAGGCTGTACTGGAAAAACTGGAACCCATGGAGCTGGTCCAGAAATATACGAATCTATATCACTGGGCCATGCGTCGTTTCGGCAACCTGGATCCCAGCATAGAACCTACTGCCACCGGGCATATTGTGGAACAGATTGGAATGATTCAGCAGATCATCAAAGAAGGATTTGCCTATGAAGCCAATGGATCCGTATACTTCGATGTAGACAAATACAATACACACTACAAGAAACTGGGACAGCCTTACGGAATCCTTAGTGGCAGGATATTGGAAGACCTTAAAGAGAGCCAGCGGGAGCTGGATAATCAGGAGGAAAAGCGGAACAAGGCTGATTTTGCCCTGTGGAAAAGCGCCCCCCCGGAACATATCATGCGATGGGCGTCTCCCTGGGGTGAAGGTTTTCCTGGATGGCATATTGAATGCTCTGCCATGAGTACTAAATACCTGGGGCCCCGCTTTGATATTCATGGAGGAGGTATGGACCTGGAGTTCCCCCACCATGAGTGTGAAATCGCCCAAAGTACTGTTTGCAATCATGAGATGCCGGCCAGATATTGGTTACACAATAACATGATCACCATCAACGGGAGAAAGATGGGGAAGAGTTATAACAATACCATTAAGCTAACGGAATTGTTCAGCGGATCCCACCATTTGCTGGACCAGCCCTATTCTCCAATGACCATTCGTTTTTTCATCCTCCAGACCCATTACAGGAGTACCCTGGATTTCAGTAATGATGCCCTTAGGGCAGCCGAGAAGGGCCTGCGCAGGTTATGGGAATCCTATGAAGCCTTAAAAAAGTTGCCGGGAAGCCTGGCTGTAGCTAATGCAGGCGCCGCGACGAATGCCGCTGCCGCTGGCGCCCAGCCTGCTGCCGCCCCAACCGACCCTGAGCTGGACGTCAAAGTGAACCGCCTGCTGGACGAAATGGATGAGTCCATGAATGACGATTTCAATACCGCAAAGGTCCTGGCTAACTTGTTTGAGCTGGCTCCCGTTGTCAATGGTATAAAGGACGGACACGTCAAAACGAACGCCCTCTCCGCCCAGACTTATTCCAGACTCAATAGCTATTACAAAGCCTATTTGGAAGATGTTCTTGGGCTTCAGGATGAGAAAGGAGGGGATGATCAGCTACTACAGAACGTTCTGCAACTCCTCATAGACTTGCGCAAGGAAGCCAGGACTAAAAAGGATTATGCCACCTCCGATAAGATCCGCCTCCAGTTGCTGGACATGGGCGTAATGCTTAAGGACGAAAAAGATGGTAACGTTAGTTTTACAATCAACTGATATCTTTAATCCATGATGAAAAAGCTATTTGTACGTATACGCTTTACTTTGTTGATGCTCCTGATGATTTGTGGCCTGGGTCAATCTGCCTTTTCCTGGGGTGTTACTGGTCATAGGGTCATTGCGGCCATTGCGCAGAATCACCTGTCGCCCAAAGCCCTGCTGGAGTTGCATAAACTGATCGGAAAGGAGAACCTGGCCATGTGGGCAAACTGGCCGGATTTCATTAAATCTGATACGACCCATAGCTGGGATAATACCTTTAAATGGCATTATGTCGACCTTCCCGGTAACCTGGAAAAAGACGAGTTCGTCAAGGAACTAAAAGCCCTTCCAGGGGAAAATCTATATACACAGATACCTGCTATGATGGCTCAGTTAAAGGACAAATCCTTGACTAAAGAAAAAAGGGTGATTGCCCTTAGGTTCCTGATTCACCTGGTGGGAGACCTGCATCAACCCCTTCACGTGGGCAGGCCTGAAGATCAGGGAGGAAACAAAATCACAGAATACTGGTTTGATAAAAAAACAAACCTGCATTCTATCTGGGACTCCGAGTTGATCAACTTCCAACAGTACAGTTATACAGAATACACGCAGGTATTGGATATCGCTGGCCCCGAGAAGGTAGCGGCCATTCAAAAGACCAGCCTGGAAGACTGGTTCTATGAATCCCACCAATTAGCGGACAAAGTTTATGACTTAAGCCCCGCAGAAAGTAGGTTAAGCTATAAATACAACTATATTTTCCAGGATGAGCTGGATGCACAATTGCTCAAAGGTGGATTGAGGCTGGCTAAATTATTGAATGAAGCTTTGAGTTAAGGTTGTGTATGTTAAACCCCTCCATCCCTTCAAGGGTGGAGGTGGTTAAGGGTGGCAGCACCTTTTCTATAATGCTGAGTACGTCCTGCTCCACTCCTTTTATCCAGCAGCGGTAGTCTTCAGATACCTTGTATTGGGGAATAAATTCCAGGAGACGTTCTATATTAAATTCAGTATCGTAAATCCCGGCCCCGGCCTTTACAGCGTCACGGGCATTGCAGAATTGTTCGTAATGACCGCCTACGGGAATCATCAGGGCTGGTTTTCCCAGGTAAAGGGCTTCACATACCGATTCAAATCCGGCGGTACATACCAATCCTTTGCAACTGGCCATCATGGTGAGGAACTTCTTATCATCCAGGGAATGGAAGCATAGGGTATCATCATACCTCCATTTTCCTTTGACAGCTTTACTATCGGTGAAGCAGTGCAATTCTACTTCCGGATGGTTTTTATGCCAATTAATGATGTCCTGCATATATCCCGCATTGAGGACATAGGCCAGCAAAAAGGGTTGTTGGTGGATGTCCTGTTCGAAAACCTCTTTTCTCAATAAAGGAGGCAGCACTTTAAGTCTTTGGTTTTCCGCTGGTGGTAATGGGTAGAAAGATAGGGCCAGTAGGGCATCGGCGCCCATGGAGGTGAGTTTGGTATAGTTCCGGATCACCATTTTATCCATCCATCTGCCGTTGGGAAACTCAAACCGGGGATGGAGATATATGTATTGGTGGCCAATGCAGATATGTCGAACCTCAGACTTATGCTTACGGGCGTACCAACCGGCCAGGGGTTCGTAAAAGTTGATGATGGCGTCCGGTTTGTAAGTCTTAACTGTATTATGGATCAGACGCAGACTATCGGCATATCGCCTGATATAGCGAAGGGACTTCCAGATGGAAGGCGCCAGCCGAATGGACTTATTTTTGGGATCCGTGCTGAAATTGGGGCTTTGGAAGGGGATGATAGGGACAGATATCTTCTTCTTGAAGAACTCCGGCAAATCCCTGCGTTTGCTACTGCCGACCAGGACTGCATGTACTTTAAATCCTCTGCTGACCAGCATTTCATATACGGAGATGGCCTGGGTTAAGTGTCCCCTACCTTCTCCCTGAACAGCGAATATGAAAGAACGGTTTTCCATACGTGTCATCATCTTAATCTTCAAGCCGGTTGAAATGCCCAGCCTCCTTCGGCCAGCATAGTAGAATCTTCTTCAGTCTGGGTTGTACCGGTAGAGGCGATTGTTAAGGCCTCAGCGTTTACCCACTCTGAATAGTAAACCACCCTCCATTCCCCTTGTTCATCTTCTACCAGCGCACTGAGGGTTTCCACCCAATCTCCACTATTAAGATAATGAATTTCCCCGATCATTTTGTTGGCAGGCTGATGAATATGTCCACAAATAACGCCCTGACAGCGTTTGGCCTTGGCTACTTCGGCAAGTTGCTCCTCGAAGTCAGAAATGAAGGAAACAGCCTGCTTTACCTTTTGTTTAACCAATTGGGAAAGGGAATAGTAGGGCATTCCCCTTTTGGTTCTGTAGTTGTTATAATGACGGTTGAGCCATAACAGGAAAGTATACCCGACATCACCCATTTGGGCCAGCCACTTTAACTTGGTGGTTACAGTATCGAATATGTCTCCGTGAACCACATAATACTTTTTACCCGCAGAGTGCAGGATATGGTCTCTTTTGATGCTAAAATTGCCAAGGGAAAAGGGAAGGATTTCATCTAGAAAGTCATCATGGTTACCACGCAGGTAAATGACTTTAGTGTCGTATTTGGCCAGAAACTTCATGATGAGTTTGAAGAATCTGGTGTGCTTGTTTTTCCAGCTACCCGATTTCTTCAACTGCCAGCCGTCGATGATGTCTCCGTTGAGGATAAGGGTATCGCAGGTGTGATGTTTGAGGAACTCGACAACTTCTTTAACTCTGGAATTCTTTATCCCTAAGTGCAGGTCGGAAAGTACAATGGTCTTGTAATGTGTTTTCACCTCTAGAGGTTTGTCAAAGTTTGAATTGTATTGTTATCAAACTGTATCATTAACTTTAAATGCGTATTAATTTAATGTGAACGGAATATTACCAACCTGGCCGTATGGAGTCCAGTGCCCTCCTTATCTTGACCACCTCTCCAAGGACAAACGCCTGGAAGCCAAGGTCGCTGAAGTAATCTGGAAGCGCTTTTGGGCTTAGTTTGGTGGGGGACCTACGCCGGAGAAGGTATTGCAAACGGACGTGGAAGCGTTGAAGTCCTTATAAAACTCACGCGTGCTTGCATCTTTGGCATATTTAAGGAAGGGCAAAAAAAAGTAAGGGGTTTATTTCCCCTTACTGTTGTAGCTTGATGGTGCCTAAATCAGTGACGTTTCCGTCAACGACCTGCACATCTTCTTTTATGGCATTTTTAAACGGAGAATTGGCCTCTACAATGATCTTATAGGTGCCAGGCTTTTCATTCAAAATGAAGGAGCCATCCGTTACGGTCACTTTTGTGGAATCAGTCGAAGAATAAGCAACGACGGCAAAGGCCGCATTAGCGGGGTCAATATGACCTTTGATCTGCGTACCTGCAAATGCCCTTGATGAATCAAACCTGCCTGATTTAGCGGAGTCGGCCATCATGAATTTGGCAGAATCTGCGGTCCAGGAGGAGTCCAACCTTGCGATAGAATCAAATCTTGCGGCTGAGTCTGCTTTCATAGTCAGTGATGAGTCCATGGCTGCGGAGTCCATTGTAAATGCAGCGTCCTTTGTAAACGAGGAGTCAATTGCAAACGAGGAGTCTGCGGTGGAATCCTTACCAGTTATGGAAATGCGCCCTGAAGCGGCAGATGTAGTAAACGCGAACAGGGTAGTGGTCAGACCCCCAAGGGCCAGCAGTGTAACAAAAGTGTTTTTCATAACGATGATTATTTAGGTTATACAATCTGGAACGATACAACACCTGATTGCAAGCACCATGCCACCATCCGACTTGTCGGCTCAGAAAGTTCTGTTAAAAGGCCACCTGAATACTCTACTGATTTGGTGAACTTCACTGTTTTCATCAATCATCATTATGTCATACATTTGCGTATATAAATGAGTGTGAATGGATATACATCATGAAGTTGTCCGGGATGTAGTCATCAAATTTGCCGGGGATTCCGGGGATGGCATGCAGTTAACGGGCAGCCAGTTTACCAATAATACGGCGCTGCTGGGCATAGACCTGGCCACTTTTCCAGACTTTCCCGCTGAAATCAGGGCCCCTCAGGGGACTTTGCCTGGGGTCAGTGGTTTTCAACTCCACTTTTCCAGTGAAAGAATATATACCCCTGGGGATCAATGCGATGTGTTGGTTGCCATGAATGCCGCCGCCTTGAAGGTGAACCTTAAAGGCCTGAAGAAGGGGGGGAAAATCATTGTCAATACGGATGGGTTTGATGCAAAGAACCTGAGGTTGGCAGGATACCCGGACGGGGTCAACCCTCTGGAAAATGACAGCTTGCAGAACTATTCCTTAGTGCGCATGGATGTCACCAAAATGACCAGGGAGGCGTTAAAAGACTTTACCCTGGGCACTAAAGAGAAGGACAGGGCCAAAAACATGTTCGTATTGGGTTACCTGTACTGGATGTACGATCGTAACCTGGACAGCACCATCAATTTCCTGGAAGAGAAATTCGGAAAGAAGGAGGAAATCCTCCAAAGCAATATTAAAGCCTTAAGGGCTGGATACCATTTTGGAGATACTTCTGAAACCTTTACTACTCGTTTTCAGGTGGAAAAGGCCAGGATGGAACCAGGCACCTACCGTTCCATCATGGGTAATCAGGCACTGGCTTACGGACTGATAGCAGCGGCTCAAAAAAGCGGCTTGCCCTTATTCCTGGGCACCTATCCTATAACCCCAGCATCAGACATACTGCATGAACTGAGCAGGTATAAGAACTTCGGCGTTAAGACCTTCCAAGCTGAAGATGAAATTGCAGGCGTTACTGCGGCCATAGGAGCCAGTTACGGAGGATCCCTTGGGGTGACCTCTACGTCTGGCCCCGGCATGGCCTTGAAATCAGAGGCTATGGGCCTGGCCGTCATGCTGGAAATACCCCTGGTCATTATAGACGTGCAAAGGGGAGGTCCTTCTACTGGTTTACCGACTAAAACAGAACAGAGCGATTTGTTGCAGGCCTATTATGGTCGGAATGGGGAATGCCCCATGCCCGTCATTGCTGCCTGCACCCCCAGCGACTGTTTTTATGCCGCCTTTGAAGCCATTCGCATAGCGGTTCAGCATATGACCCCGGTAATTTTGCTCAGTGATGGATATATTGCCAATGGGGCGGAGCCTTGGAAGTTTCCCCAAAGTGTTGATTTACCTGCTATTGAGGTGACTTTTAAGACGGAACTGGACAGTGCGGAAGAAAAATTCCTGCCCTACCTCAGGGATGAAAAGCTTGTCCGCCCCTGGGCGGTACCTGGCACACCGGGCCTGGAACACCGCATTGGTGGAATTGAAAAACAAAATGGTACAGGAGCCGTAAGCTATGACCCTGAAAATCACCAGATCATGGTGAAAGTGCGTCAGGAGAAGGTTGATAAAATTGCTGAATACATTCCCGAGCAGACCATAGACAGCGGTCCTTCCAAAGGGAAAATACTGGTACTGGGCTGGGGCTCGACCTATGGGACCATCAAAAGTGCGGCACTGGAATTACAGAAGGAAGGTCATGCTGTTTCTCATGCCCATATCCGGTACATGAGGCCTTTCCCTCGCAACCTGGGTCATATCCTGGAACAATTTGATACCGTATTGATTCCCGAAATCAATAACGGGCAATTGATTAAAATTATCCGGGATCAATACCTTATTGATGCAAAGGGATACAATAAGACGATGGGCATTCCCATTACCAAGTCAGAACTTGTAATAGAGATCAGGAAGCATCTTTAATCCAGGGACGAGTGACCGCAATATGGGGGTCTGTCCGCGGGATTAATCTGAGTGTTGGCCCGCAGGATTAATCTGAGGGCCTGCCCTCAGGAGTATGTTCCACCTTAGGTCCATATTTATTGACCGCGTATTCAATGTCAATGGAAAGGGTGTGAATGATCTCAAACTGATCGGTTACGGTTTTTATGGTATTAGGTGCTTCCTGGGAAGAAAGCTGAATAGGAATATTGGCTTTTACTCCTGACGGTTTGCTTACCATAGGCGCTCCAGCCAAGAGTAATCTGGCTCTGTCTAAATGTGCATTTACATCCAAAACAAGGACTTGTAAATCTGTTGGCGGAAGAACGATTTTTTCCCTAAGCGTTTCATTATAGTATGCCAGGGAAGCCGTATGGGCTGCAAACATATGGTTAGTGACCACGAACTGGTGCATGAAGGGCACGTTCTTTTGCTTACTCCTCGGTTCACTCAATATGCGCTGAAAATTATCCGATAAGTTGGCCAGCGCAACAAAAGCCTCCTTCCGCGCTATTTTAAAATCAGTTACCCTTGTTGCTTTTCCCATATAGGTAAAGGCCACTGTACTAAAGTAGCGTTGGTTGGCCTTGATCATTTCCACCATGGAATCAAACATGGTATCCTGTGACCAGGTGGGTATCAGGATAAACCCGGCGATCAAAGCAATGAGGGAGCCGATGGCAGTGTCTATTACCCTGTCTTTAAGGATTTCCCTGAAGTCATGACCGTACAGGAAATGGAAGGCAATTAATACGAAAATGGTCAGGAAAATGGTATAGACCAGGTAATCCCGCTTTTGGAAGCTATATCCAATGATCATAAAGGCAATCATAATGATCATCAGTGCCAGTCCATTAATGACAAAATATAGGATGACACCTCCAATAGCGGCTCCGACCAGGGTCCCTCCCAGGCGCTGAAAATATAGTTTTTTGGTTGACCCAAAGATGGGCTTCAGGATTACGGAAATGCTGAGTAATATCCAGTAACCGTGACCCCAATGGAAGAATTGGGCTACGATATAACCTACCAACATGGCCAGCGACAACCGTAAAGCGTGGCGAAAGGCCTGGGAGTGAAGGGTCAGGTTGTCCACAAAGACCTGGGCATCTATAGGTTGGTGGGTGATAAATCGGGTATAGTCAATTTCTCCTTTGTACCCTGCCGTAATCTGTTGATCATAATGGCTATACAGGCTAAGCCTATGAATGCGGCCTTGTATATCCCGTATGTTCTGAAGAATATGTTTGACGCTATAATATCCTTTTGAGTTATCCAGTAAGGAATTAGCCTTTTTCCATTGCTCCATTTTCTCTTCCAGGCTTTGAATCTCTTTTTCAATAAATCCCTTCTCCTGGTAGCCGGTGGCGGATTGAACACATATGCCGATTTCTTCCAGTTCGTCCGCAATATGATGGATCAGGAAACCTACCTCTGACAGCAAGGAGGGGCCGGGGCTGAGGTCAAATTGTTCATGCAGCAACGTGTAGTCTTGTTGGGAAGACAGGATCAATTCAAACAAGTCTACTGAATCCACAAACATCATCAATAAGACCCTGCTTTTGGAAGTGGAATCGTTGACGATGCGCCTGGTCTTAAAAAGCAATTCCCTGACTTGGGTTTGTTGTTCTTGCAGCACGACCTGCTCCTTCATCAGGGCATTATATGCGTCGTCAAAGGGGCCATGGCTTTCGTAAAACCTGGCTTTTATGGCCAGATACCTGGAGGTGGAAATAATGGATTCCCCCACCGCCTGTTGGGCCAAACGATAGGGAAAAATGGTGTACAGCACCAGGCTCAGGAAAGCATACCATACCCCACCCAATCCAATAAACAAGCTGATTTTCAAAACTTCCATTTGAGAATGTCTGGAATCAATGGTTAGTATGAGTACAAGCAAGACCATCGTACCCACAGAACCCGCCCTGGTACCATAGATCGAAATGAAGCTGAAAAGAAAGCTGAACAAAACGATTTCAGCCCCTAGCAAGACATGCCAGACATTGGTGAACCCAATGAGCAAAGCCGTGAAAAAGTTGAGGCATATACTGGCATAGAACCCATTGCGTCGGTGATGAGGGGGGCCTGGAAGATCCGTCAGGCTTGTACAAAGGGCGCCTATCGATAAGGCAGCCCCAATAGACATATTATGCAGGTAATAGCATACGAGCGGAGGAAGTACTACGCTCACCGTAACCCTGATCGCCAGGCTCGTTTGGTGGGAGGTAATGTATTTTCTGAACTCGCTGACGTAATCCATCCTAGACGTATTCGTAGTGTTTGCTGAAGTATATGCAGGCCTGCTGTAGTCCGCATTCCGGGCATTTGGGCGCCCTGGCAATGCAAATATATCTACCATGCAAAATGAGCCAGTGGTGGGCCTTATGCACTAATTCAGGGGGGATGTTTTTCAGTAATTGTTTTTCCGTGGCCAGGGGTGTTTTGGCATTTCTGGTTAAACCAATGCGGGCGGAGACCCTGAATACATGGGTGTCCACCGCCATATTGGGTTGTTCATCTACGACGGAAGTAATGACATTGGCCGTTTTTCTTCCCACGCCTGGAAGCTGGATCAGTTGTTCCACAGTTAGGGGAACTTCCCCATCATATTGCTCCACCAACATTTTGGCCATCCCAACCAAGTGTTTGGCCTTGTTATTAGGATAAGAAATGCTTTTGATCAGGGAAAAAACGTCTTCCACACTAGCCTCAGACAGGGCTTTTGCATCAGGGTATTTGTCAAAAATGGAGGGGGTGGTAAGGTTAACCCTTTTATCTGTGCATTGAGCCGAAAGTATAACGGCCACCAATAACTGGTAGGGATTATCGTAAATCAGCTCTGTGGCTGCGTCTGGGGCAAATTCCTGGAAATAATCAATGACGAATTGGTACCGTTCTTTGATGGTCATAACCATCCGAAGGTACAACCATTCGTGGTTAGTTTTTTGGAGGCTCCGCCTCCCCGGGTAATTTTCACCGGGCCCCCGGAGGTTGTGGGAGTCCACTCTGGGCTGATTTTTCGCCGCCGCCCTGGGTGTCATGCGCAACAACGCCTTGGGTGTCGTGCGCAAGAGCGTCCTGGGAGTGCGCAAGAGCGCCCTTGGCGTCATATGCAACAGCGCTCTGGGCGTAAGCCATGATGGAGTTCAGCACCCCCTCGGAGGGCGAACTTAGTTTGGCCTTATCTAATCTATGCATGGAGGTCTGGAGCACGGAAAGCTTTTCCCTCAAGGCCCAGTTTGCAGACAGGGCAGATTCGATTTCAGCAGTTCTGGTGGCATCCGTTTCCCCGTACAGGTAAGAAATCAGATCTTCTGGAGTAACATTTGACATAGGCAAGAGTTGATGTCCTCCTTACAAACGGTAGTGGAATAGGAAAATTGTGCCGGCCTATGATTATTTGGGTTCGTCTATTTCGTACTCGTCTTCGTTATCCTTTTTCATACGGTACTTCTCACGGGCAAAGCGTTCCAGGGCAGCCGCATTATGGCTCATCTGGTCCAGCTCCTTTTGTGCTTCCTGGATTTGACCCGTATAGTATATTTTGCTCTTTTCCAGGGACTTCAGGTCTCTGGCCCTCTCCCTTTGGGTGAAGATATCGTTGCGGTCAAAGAACAGAATCCACAGCACAAACGCTATGGTTGTTAACAAGTATCTGTTTTTGAGCCAGGAGGGAATTTTGGAGAGCATGATATAAAGGTAGAAAAATCCTGTAAAAAAGAAACCGCCCCTTTTTTGGGGGGCGGCTTTCAAGTTAGCTTCAGGCGCTTTGGCCCGATAGTGGGCAAAAGTGGCTATTTGAAGAATTTAAATTTGCCTTTGGGATAGATCGCAGAAGCACCTAAGGCTTCTTCGATACGGATCAGTTGGTTGTATTTGGCCAAACGGTCTGTACGGGAAGCAGAACCAGTTTTGATCTGACCACAATTCAATGCAACGGCCAGGTCAGCAATAGTCGTGTCTTCGGTTTCACCACTGCGATGACTCATGATGGTGGTATAACCATTGGTCTGAGCCAGTTGAACGGTGTTGATGGTTTCGGTGACGGTACCGATCTGGTTTACTTTGATTAGGATGCTGTTGGCAATTCCTTTGTCAATACCTTCCTGAAGGCGTTTCACATTGGTCACAAACAGGTCGTCTCCCACCAACTGAACTTTATTGCCGATAGATTGAGTGAGTTGTTTCCAACCTTCCCAATCGTCTTCGGCCATGCCGTCCTCAATGGAAACGATGGGATACTTGTTTGCCCAATCCGTCCAGTAAGCAACCATTTCTTCCCTGCTGATTTTCTTTTTGCTGCTCTTGTAGAATGAGTAGCTTGCTGAAGCATCGTCATACATTTCGCTGCTTGCAGCATCCATGGCAATGGCGATTTGAGAACCAGCTTTGTAGCCAGCGGCTTCAATAGCCTGTAGAACGGTTTCAATGGCTTCTTCGTTGCTTTGGATGTCGGGGGCAAATCCACCTTCATCACCAACGTTCGTGCTGTATCCTTTTTTCTTCAATACTGTTTTAAGGTGGTGGAATACTTCCACTCCCCAACGCAGACCTTCACTGAAGGTATCGGCGCCTATGGGAACGATCATGAACTCCTGGAAGTCGATCTTATTATCAGCGTGAACACCACCATTGAGGATATTCATCAACGGAATAGGCAGCACCGTGCTGTTTACGCCACCCAGGTAGCGATACAAGGGAAGGCCGGTTTCAAAAGCCCCTGCTTTGGCGGCAGCCATAGAAACAGCCAGCATAGCGTTAGCGCCCAGTTTGCTTTTATTTTCAGTGCCATCCAGTTCAATCAGTTTGGCATCGATTTCTGCTTGGTTGGTAACATCCCATCCGACCAGTTCCTCGGCGATGATGTCATTGACATTGGCTACGGCTTTCAACACACCTTTGCCCATGTATACATTCTTGTCGCCATCCCTCAACTCAACAGCTTCGTGTTTACCC
>CAJCIQ010000153.1 GCA_903970475.1 Beijerinckiaceae bacterium | reverse complement strand
CTTGATTATTGACATAGCTGACTCCAAGACAAAGAACCTGGTTTGGGAAGGCGTGGGAAACAAGGAGATAGATGGCCCCGTTCAGGACCCTGATGCGTTGATACAATCAACCGTTACAAAGATTATGGCATCCTTCCCTTCTGGGGGAGGCGGCGTTGGCAAGTAAGGGAGCCTAACAAAACATAAACACACCTACCATGTACACTAAAATCGCTTTGGTATCCTTAATGGGCGTAGCCTTATTAATGAGTTCCTGCGGTGCCGGTAAAAAACTGGATGCAGCCAACCAGACCATTTCTGACCTGAAAGGTCAGGTAACTTCATTGACCACCCAGAATGCACAATTAACGCAAACCAACCTGGATCAGCAGCAGCAGCTGACCAACATTAAAACTAGGGATAGCGCCATTGAGATTGGACTTAGGAAATACGTGGCGGACTGTGATGCAAATCAACAAAAATTAAGGACCATTCAGCGCATCGTTGCCGAGCAGTACGCAGCCCTACAGGACATGAAAGTCAAGATCGCCCTGGCCTTACAGGATTTTAGCGACAGGGGCGTCAATGTCTATTACAAGGACGGGTTTGTGTTTGTAGACATGCAGGAAAGCCTGCTTTATGCTTCGGGTAGCTCAAAATTAGGGACTGATGGAAAGAAGGCCTTGGGTTCCCTGGCGGGTGCGCTCAATGATTATCCCCACCTGATGGTCTATATTGTTGGTAACACGGATGATAAGAAATTCTCCAACACCATGGACAATTGGACGCTGAGTACGGAAAGGGCCAATAGTGTTGTTAGGGTACTCAGGGACAACTATCAGGTTGATCCTTCCAGATTGGTAGCCGCAGGCCGTGGAAAGTATGCGCCCGTAGCGGACAACAGCACCGCAGATGGCCGGGCTCAAAACCGTCGTACAGAGATCATCCTTCAGCCGGATCTTCAAAAACTTTGGGATAGCGTTCAGCCATAAACATGTTGAAACATGTGGCGATATTCCTTTATACCAACTGCGATAACCGTCCTCCCGCGGGAACTGCTAACGCTGAATATGGGGTTCGTTTAGCATCTCCTACCAGTTTTAATGTCGTAGAAACGGAAAAGTCTATTAAGTTTGTAGGTTATATGAATTCACGACGGTTTATCAAACTTTGGGACTTAATGCAGCGTGGCTATAAAGGGGCTTTCAGGCCCATGTTGATCATTGGCCTTTCAGGCGCTATGAGCCTGTTCACCGCCTGCCACCAGAAGGACCCAGCCTCTGGTCAGGGAGCGGGTACCAAGCCAGTGGGTGCTGCCCAGACGGCCTATTACGAGTCAAGGGTAAGCGGAGTGATAGGTTGTTCTCCCGGCGGCATGATACGCAGAGATAGTGCCCTGTATATGCTGGGTGGTGGCTCTGGATTCAGGACTACCATCCCCAATAAGAACAATCCTGGCTATACTGTTGCGGATATGGCTTATATCCCTGGTGGGGAATTCAGTATGGGTGCAGTCAATCCCATTGGTATGCAAGAAGGGGGAGACCAGCCCATGAAAGATGCCCGTCCTGTCCACAGGGTATATGTCGATGGCTTTTTTATGGATACCCATGAAGTGACCAATGCGGAGTTTGCTGCCTTCGTAAAGGCAACGGGATATAAGACGGTGGCTGAGAAAAAGCCCACCAAAGAGGAGTTTCCGGATGCACCTCCGGAAAACCTGGTAGCGGGGTCTGTTGTATTTACACCGACTCAGGTGGAAGACCTGCATAATTACCTGCAATGGTGGAGGTATGTGCCGGGGGCCGATTGGAAGCATCCGGAGGGGCCCGGGTCCAATATTTCAGGGAAAGACAATTATCCGGTCGTGCAGGTAGCCTGGGAAGATGCAAAGGCTTACGCGACATGGGCCCATAAGCGCTTGCCCACAGAAGCGGAATGGGAATTTGCGGCCAGGGGTGGGTTGTCCGGCAGTTTGTATGCCTGGGGCAATGAATACAAGCCCAATGGTAAATACATGGCCAATACTTTCCAGGGGAAATTTCCTTCCAATGATGATGGGAGTGATGGGTTTGCCGGGCTGGCGCCGATCAAACAATATCCCCCCAACGGATACGGCTTATATGATATAGCAGGCAATGCCTGGGAATGGTGTAATGATTGGTATGATCCTTCGTATTACCAATCGCTTCCTGCCGGCACTGTTGTAAGAAACCCCCAGGGGCCTTCAGCTCCCGGAGATGATCCGGATGAACCTGGTCAGAAGAAAAAAGTACAGAGGGGTGGGTCCTTTCTGTGTACAGACCAATACTGCACCCGTTATATGGTGGGCACACGGGGGAAAGGAGAGTATCGCTCTGCATCCAATCATATTGGGTTCCGTTGCGTAAAGGATATAGAGCCCAAAGTGGTGGCCAATCGCTAGCAGGGATATTGGTTAAGGTATTGAAGGAAATCGCGGCCTAGTTTACGATTTCATCACGTTGGGTTAAGAATTTGGTCACATTGTTGAGGTAGCTTTACTAAACCCCCAATAGTGAAACTGACCCTGATCATTCTGTCCCTCCTATTTTATGGCCTGTTTTCGCAGGCACAGACCGTTCAGCCTCAGCCCGATCCAACAACCACCTCCAGCCCCGAACACGTGTTTATTATCATGACCGACGGGTTTCGGTGGCAGGAAGTGTTTTCCGGAGCCGATGCTGCCCTGATCAGGGATACGGCTAAAGTGCAGGATACTACGTTGTTGAAAGACTTGTATTGGGATGAAGATGTGCAGGACAGGAGAAGGAAACTGATGCCTTTCTTTTGGAACGTCATTGCTAAACAAGGTCAACTATATGGAAACAGGGCTTATCAGAACAAGGTGGATATGGCCAATCCCTATTGGATTTCTTATCCAGGCTATAACGAAGTCCTTACTGGTTATCCTGACCCGCTTTTCATTCCAAACCTTGCCGTAAACAACCGAAATGAAAATATCCTGGCTTATCTGAACGATCAGGCCGCCTACCAGGGGAAAGTGGTTGCGTTTGGATCCTGGAGGGTGTTTCCTTATATCCTCAATGAGAAGAGAAGCGGGATTCCCATCAACGCTGGATACAGTCAACTCGACAATACTTCTGACACCACCGACCAGATCATCAATCAATTGGAAGACGAGGTAGCCCATAAGGGGCATACCCGCTATGACGTTTTAACCTATGCTGCTGCCAGGGAATACATCCAAGCCAAACATCCAGCTGTGGTGTTCATTGGTTTCGGAGAAACCGACGAATCCGCCCATGCCGGACGCTATGATCGCTACCTGCAAAATGCGGCTGCCGTGGACCGCATGATAGGTGAGTTATGGTATTATGTACAAACTGATCCCGTGTATAAAGGGAAGACCACTTTTATCATTACAACGGATCATGGAAGGGGGAAGAAAGCCAGTACCTGGTCTACGCATGGCTTCTGGGCCAGTGGTTCGGGTCAGACCTGGATGGCCTGTATTGGTGCGGGGGTATCTCCCATGGGTGAAATCAAACAGTACGGGCAGATCTATGGTAAGCAACTGGCGGCTACTATTTGTAAGCTGCTAGGGGTCGATTTTGTGCCTGAACATCCCGTAGGGAAGGCGATAGCCTTGTCCAGCTTGCCTCCAGCTGGTACGAGTGCGAAAATCTTGTCATCCCCGGCTGGTACGGGTGCGAAAACCCTGGTTGCCCCAGCCGTTATGACTGAAAACGTACGCTAGCGTACATAAAAATGTACACCAGCGTACAGGTGTTCAGGAGGGTTTCCTCCTAATTGCATTGATTATCATATTGTTATATGGAAAAGCAGAATTGGCAGTGATTTGGCATTATACCTAATGAAAATGCAAACGCCATGAAACAGTTTATCACATTGGCCCTCGTAGGAGCCCTCGCCTTCACCCAAACTGCAAAAGCAGACGGAAAACGCACCGCAGGCCACAATGACCTCGACGGCAAAAAGTCTGAAATTAGCCTGGTATGGCATCAGGACAAAGCAGACGCCTACTTGCAGGAAAAAGGAATCAATCTGGCATGGATGGACGCTGAAAAGGTCCTGTTCTATGCACTGGCGCGCTAGGCCGCGACATGGGCGCCGTCCGGGACATGGGCACTGGCCGCGACATGGGCGCCGGCCGGGACATGGGCACTGGCCGCAACATGGGCGCCGGCCCCGAACCGCACGAGCAACCTTATTGAGGAAGTCCCTCCTCAAATTTGACTTTCGGATCTCCTTTTGACCCCTGTATATCTAGGTTCCAGGCAGAAACCTGGAAAATCGGCTCCCCAGCCGAGGAAGAATCCGCCGGCTCCCCAGCCACCCGAACATACTTGCAAGTAATGACCCTGGATTCCCCAGGTGCCAGGCAGATATAATTATCGGAGAAAATTATGGGTAAAATATCCTCTCCGGAAGAAGGGTTTAGCACCCTGAGATGAACAAAGAAGGCCACCGATTTACCCATATTGCGGATGCGCACTTCCTGAAGGGTCGTATCGGTCGATGCACCGGGTGCAGGCCGGGCAGATGGTCCAGACAGCCCGGACGGTCTTAAGCCTACAGACGGTCTGGACAGCGCAGACACATCCAACCCCACTTTAGGCAATTCCTGCAAGGCTGTATAGTCCGCATACGCCGACTCAGGAGTGGTATACCAATTAGATCGCTTCCAATTCAAGACGTCCATTTTTTTGGACA
Source organism: Beijerinckiaceae bacterium (assembly GCA_903970475.1). Lineage (GTDB taxonomy): Bacteria > Bacteroidota > Bacteroidia > Chitinophagales > Chitinophagaceae > Dinghuibacter. The sequence continues at coordinate 41,346 of CAJCIQ010000153.1, read as the reverse complement.
ACCAATACCAATTGGTGCTGATAGGCTTATGGAGGGAATCTTCCAACATCAGTTTTAAAAACCAGGTTTCCGAATAATCCTTTCCTGGCTCAGGTAACTGCATCCAGGTTAGCGCCGAATCAGGACCAACAGTGACCGAAGCATTGCGCTCAAATGGGCTTGACCCATCCGTATTGTAGATGGTGGCATGGGCCGATAAATGATGGGTGCCTAATCCGGAGTTAACGATTCCTACGGTGTGAGCAGCATAGGAGTATTGGATATGAAGGGGCTCAAGCCCTTTTTTCATTCCAAAATAGGTGCCCCCTGGATAAAGGAAGTAATCGTAGGTATGCCAGATTAACCCAGGCCAGGGATTACTCAGCATCCATTGTATGACACCGGTTGCCGTCTGGTATTTGTGGAACCCATAAGCCTCCATCATGGCCCTGTGGGCTTCATAATTCTGGGCCTGGGCTTTAGCGGCAAAATTCCGAATGGACCCATAAGGACCATACCTTGCGGACAATGCCTTATTAAATACATCGGTACTTCCGAATTTACCCCTTCCCGAATGATAACGCCATATGCCGGAGGTGGTGTTCAAAGAATCGATAGGAATGAATTTAATCAGGCTTTCATAAGGTGGAATGCTGGGACCGGGAGAGATCTCTGTAGCCAGACCCCAGGCGCCACCAAATGCATGGGTTGCATCGGTTTCCCAATAAATGGGGGGTACCCATTCATAGGGGCCTAACATTTTTACCCCACTGTATCCGGATACTTCAGATACCCTTCCATCCGCGGTAGCAATGATGGGGTTAGGCCATTTTAGTCCTTGCTCTATCGTCAGGTAATTTCTTTCTACGGTGGTATCCGTGGGCGGCATATCGCTTCCATTGAGCCAGACCAATATGCTGGCTTTGTTCCTCAGCATATACATGGCACTACTGTCAGAGGACATAGCTACTACCCGTTCCGCGCTATCCCAATGCTCCGGGTGTTGCCAGGCTCCGCAGCACATCCAACCGGTCATGATCAGAATGCCATAGCGATCGCAGAGTTCATAGAAATGTTCATCTTCTATTTTTCCCTCGCTTCTGATGATATTCATGTGCATGTCCTTGACCAACCTGATTTCCTGTTCCTGCCTAAGGGCAGAACGGCGTTGAAACAAGTCGGGCGCCCAGGCTGCACCCCTGAGCAAGATGGGCTTTCCGTTGATCAGGAATTCTCTCGATGAGTCATTGATCAACCTCGAACCGGTTTCTCTGATGCCAAAAGGAATGGACACTTTGGAGGCTAATTTCCCATTAACCCAGGCCGATAATTCCAGGTGGTGGAGGTTGGGATTTCCATATTGCCAGGGCCACCATACAGCCGGGTGCGCTATATTCAGTTTGGATTCCTCCTCAGGATCGAAAGTAATATCGGCGTTTGGCGCTTCGGAAATACGTACCTTTTTCTCCATGTGTATGGCGCCATCAATGGTGCCCTTAATGATGACCTCCTGGGGCGAGCCCGTATAATTCCTCAAGCGGGTGTCTAAGGTTAGGTGAGCCATATCCAGGGAAGGCAGATCAAAGTGGGTAGTGACCAGCGGGTAGGTCAGGTCCACTTCCCGACAGGTGCGGATCCGCACTTCATTTAATATGCCTGCATTGAAATCGGGTGGATCAGGTATCCAGTCTGCATAATCAATGGCGAGGTCTCCACCATCCTTGTTGGGTAAGAAAGGGCGGGTGATTTCCAGGGCTAGTGCATTGAGCTTGCCCTTATGAATGATCTTGCTCAGATCCAACTCAAAGATGCGGTAAGGACCCTTGATCTGGGTGGAGTCTGCTACTTTTTGACCGTTCACCCAAACGTTGGCAGTATAATTGATGCCTTGTAGGCGTAACAGGATGGTAGTGGCCGAGTCAGACAGGGGAATGGTGAATTCCTTACGAAACCACCAGCTTTTATCCAGTTTGGGTTCCCGCATTTGCTCCAGGTTCCTCCCTTGAAATGGATCGAAAGCGTAAGCTTTTGCGCCGATGAGTGCACCCACTACAGAATTGGGAACCTCCACAGGATACCATCCGTTGGCGGTAAAATTAGGAGAAGAAATGAGTGACCCAGGCGTGGAATCAACAAGGACTGATTGCAGTTTCCAACCACTGCGTAGTACATAATCCGATTGGGCTGAACCTTGGAGGCTGTAAAGGCAAAAAATCAGCAGGAATGGAAGTTTATTCATGGGGGGCGCAATGAAACAATATACAATAATAACTAGTGCTACATCTTATGAACTTGGATGAATTTAAAGCCAGTTTGAACGGCAGTGAACCGCCCGCGGGCCTTAGTGGTGTAATGACCGCCTTATGGTATGGGGGCAATGATGATTGGGAAACCGCCCACCATATTGCCCAGGATATAGCATCCCCCCATGGATACTGGGTGCATGCCTGGCTACACCGGCAGGAGGGAGACCTGGGAAATGCAGGGTATTGGTATCAAAGAGCTGGAAAACCCATGGCCACTGGTGGACTGAAAAATGAATGGGAGGAGATCGTCCAGGAGGTACTGGGTCGTCGCTAAATACTTCACTTCGCTAAATACTTAAGCTATCACCATTCCGTTGGCATTTTCCCGATCTACCTTTGGACTCAAATTAAACATATCCAAATGGCAAACAAATCGAAAATCGCCCTGGTCACCGGTGGAAGCCGGGGATTGGGCAAGAACATGGTGATGGCCCTGGCTAAAAAGGGGATTAATGTGGTACTAACCTATAACAGTCAAAAGGATACAGCTCAGGCTGTTGTAGCCGAAGTGCAAGCCTTGGGCGTCAAAGCAGCTGCCCTTCAGCTCAACAGCGGCCATGTAAAAAGCTTTCCCGCATTTTTCAGCACCCTGAAAGAAACGCTGAACACCACCTTTGGTACAGAAAAACTTGATTTCCTGGTGAATAATGCCGGTATAGGTGTACATAAGCCCTTTGCACAGACCTCAGAAGATGAATTTGATGAGCTGTTAAATGTACAATTCAAAGGGGTCTTCTTTTTAACCCAAGGTGCTTTGACCCTGATCAACGACGGGGGTTCCATCATTAATATATCTTCTGGGCTGGCCCGGTTTACCAATCCAGGTTACGCTGCCTATGCCTCCATGAAGGGGGCCATAGAGACCCTGACCAAGTATCAGGCTAAGGAATTAGGCGCCAGACAAATCCGGGTCAATGTGGTAGCTCCAGGCGCCATAGAGACCGACTTCGGAGGAGGAGTGGTCCGGGATAATGAGGCATTGAATAATATGATCGCTTCTGTCACTGCGCTGGGCCGCGTAGGCTTACCCGATGATATAGGTGGCGTCGTAGCTTTCCTGTGTACACCAGAGGCTGGTTGGATCACGGGTGTCAGATTGGAAGTTTCTGGTGGTCAGGCCCTTTAGTACCTCCAGGACGTCAGGTCTGCCCCTTTAGGCGCTCTGGTTTTCACTTCTTCCGCCCATTTTTTGATATACATCTGGTGGTAATGGAGCCTGCTCATATAATTGGGCTGGGTATGGTCTCCATTCCAGCAATGTTCTGCCCTGTCTCCATAATCGACCTGACAGTTGCAAACAGGATTTTGAAGCTTCCTGAGCACATCTTCGGCTGAATACACGGCGTCATTGAGGTAATACGTATCCATGGTTCCCACATAGATATGAATCTTGCCTTGGAGCAGCGGACCAATCTTTGACCAATCCCGTTGAATGATATGGGTAAGGTCATAGTGTTCCTTCCAATAGGCTGCCACGGTGGAGTCAATGGCGCCTGTGTATTTATCATATATGCGCTGGGGATAACCATCTTGGCCCATAGGGGAAAAAACAGCCTCCCAGATGTCAAACTGTTCTCCGCTCCGGCTACGGCTGCCTAATGCCAGCTCCATATGGTTGTCTTCTTCAATGGTAGCGCTGACGTGACCTAAATAATCTCTGACAGCGGGGCGAGGCGTTTTCTTGTAATCGCTTTGAAGGAAATAAGCATTCTTATCCTTATACAAATCAATCGTCGTATACCTGGAAAAATCCACTGGATCGGGGCAAGAAGCATAACAACCATTATACTGGTCGGGATACAGGACCTGAACGGCTAAAGCTTCCCAACCACCTGTGGAACCACCATAGGTAAATCTGGCCCAGCCCTGGCCTATCCCCCTGAAGCGTTTTTCTATTTCAGGGATGAGCTCGTAAGTGATGGCATCTCCGTAAGGACCCAGGTTAGCGGAGTTCACCGCATAGGAATCGTCGTAGTAGGGGTTAGCATGCTCGATTTCGATGGCCAGTACCCTGGGGAACCCTGGGCCAGTCCATTCCTTATAGAAGTTGTAGGCTTCCTGTTGTACAATGCGATTGTATCCTTTCAGGTGAAAGCGCACGCTGGTGTCCGGCTTTAAATCGGGGTCCGGTGGAATGGTTCGGAATCCATCAAAGTCCGGAGAAAAATGCCCATGGAATATGGCCAGTGGATATTTTACGTTGGGGTGTTCGTCGAAACCCGCGGGAAGCAGGATATGGGCTCCGATATACATAGGCCTCCCCCAAAAGGCGGTGAGTAATTTAGATTGAATCTTTATGTGTTTGATGTATTTGCTGTCTGTAGGCTCCGCAATAGGACCAATCTTGCGGTCTATGGTCAGGGCGATTTCCCCTGAGGTGGAAGGGTCAAAATGGATCTTGACAGGGGTGGAATAAATATTGCCCGGAGCCAGGTTCCAATGCTGGCCTTCCCCCCGGTCCATGGGCAGTTTTACCGTATGTCCGTTCGCCAGATGAAAAGTTTCGTACTTGTGCAAGACCACCTGAACATAATAGTCCCCGGCTGGTACATCCCGCAAGCGTTCGATGGGGAATCCAAATGCGTGCACGTCTACCAACCGGGTATTGCCCGGCTGCCAATCCTCCACATCTACCCCAAATACCATTTGGGTCGATGGACCGTCTTCAATCTGAAACCGGGGTTCTTCCTCATTATTATTGGACAACAGCAATAGTAGCCTTCCTTGTAAAGTGTCCTTGTGCAGGCTGTCTGCGATGCGGATGCAAAAGGTTTGGGAAAAAACGCTTTCCGCTGGTACAAGCGCCAAAACAAGGACGGAGGCAGCGATGATTGCAACAATCAGGGTGGGCCTGAGGTTTATCATGTATTAATGGTATTGTTTGTCTACCTGGGACTGGTAATCCGGGTGTCTCTTCAGGAAAGCCGCCACATAGGGACAATACACCATTACCAACTTTCCAGAGGACTTGGCAAAGGCGAAGGCGGCGACCGCCAGGGCTCCCGCCATCCCCTTTCCCTCCAAAGGTTTAGGCACAAAAGTGTGCATGAAAGCGATGTCGTTTTTATAATACCTATATGACAGATAAGCCAGAAATCCATCTTGCTTGATCTCAAATTGCATTTCCTTCTCATTGTTGCTGACCGTGTAAGGAGCTTCACTCATATATGGTATTTATTTGCCGGACCTATGCGTAAGCAGTAGCAGCTTCCTTATTATATTTGCTGCGATAGCGCACGGGCGAGAGTCCGGTGATCTTTTTGAATATGGTGCGGAAGGCTTTGTTGTCCGAGTACCCTACCTCATACATGACCTCATTGATATTTTTGGTACTGGACTCCAGTTGTTTCTTGGCCGCCTCCATTTTTACCCTTTGAATGTATTCCACGGGTGTATTGTTGGTGGCTTTTTTAAACCTTCTTTCAAAATGCCTCCTACCAATGGCAAATTTAACGGCTAGTTCTTCTACGAGTATCCTTTCGTTGATGTTTGTTTCAATGTATTCCTGGGCTTTTCTAATGGGTTCATCGTCGTGCTTCTTTTGTCCATTGAACATGGCAAAGGGCGATTGGGTAGTCCTGTCAAGATCCAGGGCGTAAAATTTGGCGGCCATAATGGCGATTTCCCTGCCGGCAAACTTTTCCACCAGGTGCAAGAGCAGATTCCAGTAGGAAGCTGCCCCACCGCTGGAATATAAGCCTTCGCTTTCGGTAACGATCCTGCCGTCCACCAGACAAACTTCGGGGAACATTTCCCTGAACTCCGCAGCAATGACCCAATGGCTGGAGCATTCCTTGCCATTCAACAGGCCAGTGGACGCCAACATAAAGGCCCCGATACAAAGACTGGCCACTTCCGCACCCATCCTATATTGATCTACAATCCATCCCAGGAAAGCTTTGTTCTTTTCGATGCCTTCCTTGACGTTCAGGCGTAAAGCGGGTACAATGATGAGGTCGGTTTTTACCAGGTCCGAAAGCAATATGTCTGTATGGATGGTAAAGGCGCCTTCATGCAAGGTCATCTCCTTTGTCAAACCAGCTAGTTGAACCTGGAATATGGGGGGTCTTCCTATGGAAGCCAATAAATCATTCACCCCTAAGAATAGCATCCTGGGGTCAACAATGCTGGCCATTACTACATCTTCTGGAACAAGAATCGTAACATGTTTCATGGAATGCGGGTTTAAATATTCCGGGGAAAGTAAATGTACAAAATTATTTCACCCTCCACAAGCAATCAGTGAACCACCGTCTGCTGTCCCGGAAATCCGCAATTGGCTCAAACCCTGAAGAGCGGCCCATTTCATGGATTTCATCCAGGGAATACTTTTGGGATACTTCCATATAGATGGGCTCGTAGGCATCGAAGTGAATGGGCGTACCATCGATATGCACCCAATGCTGTTTGAGGCTGATGAGATAGCTTTTGCAACTGCCGGTTAAGGGATCGTAGGTCGGAAAATGCCTGAAATCACTTAGGTGAAAATCAGCTCCTAACTCCTTGTTGATCCTGGTAAGTAAGTTCAGGTTGAAATCCCTGGTGACGCCTTGTGCATCGTTATAGGCATTCAATATGACCTGTGGGTCTTTTTTAAGGTCAAACCCAATGAAGAGCAGGTCTCCGGATTGCAAGTGATCATGCAATGCCTGGCAAAAAGCCTTGGCTTCCGGGGGAGGAAAATTTCCAATATTAGCGCCCATGAGGAGCACCACCTTCTTTTTGGAGGACAGATTGGCGGATTCCTTGAGCATATCCATGTACTCTCCGTTGAGGCCATGCCATTGAAGACCAGGGAGACGTCCTCCTAATTCCTCATCCAGGGACCGGATCACATTGGTGGAAATGTCTATGGGGAAATAAGTGAAGTTGATCTTTTCCTGCAACATTTTACGGAGCAGGAATTCTGTTTTGGAGGCATCTCCCGCACCCAGTTCTACCAGGTCAAAATCCCCGGCATAATCCCGAAAGGTTTGGATAATATCATGGGCCTGATCGGATAATATTTCCCGCTCGCAGTTGGTCAGGTAGTATTCGGGGAGGTCCATGATCTGTTGGAAAAGATGGTCCCCCACGATATCATAGAAGTATTTAGATTCCAGGTATTTGGGGCTATGACTCAGACCTCGTATAACCTCTGAATAAAAGGTCCCGCTTTTGCGGACTGTATTACGCGAATTAGGAGGGATTAGGGTAAACGTGTACATAGGTCAATCGTTTATTTAGTTAATCTGATACCAGTAAACTGCCACCTCAGCGATGGATGAAAGAAGTTCCTGTAGGTATTTCTACTGTGTCCGGGTGGGGTTGCTTCACTGGCTCCCCTTAGTACCATCTGGCTGATCATAAATTTGCCATTGTATTCTCCAATGGCCCCTGGTGCTTTTGCAAATCCCGGATAGGGGAGATAGGCGCTTTCTGTCCATTCCCATCGATGGCCCCATGATATATGTTCCGAAGCAGTTTCCCATTCAGCCTCCGTAGGTAAGCGAAGACCGGCCCAGGAAGCGTAAGCCGACGCCTCGTAATAACTTACATGACATACAGGAGCCACCCAATCCGGATACTGTAAACCATCCCAGGAATAATACATCCATTCTCCCTCTATAGGATGCCAATAGAGCGGTGCTTGTACCTGATGCTGTCTGACCCAATCCCAACCCTCTGCATGCCAATGCCGGAAGTCCGTATAACCACCTGATTTCATGAACTCCAGGTATTCGCCATTGGTCACCGTTTGCCTGGATATCTGAAATGCAGGAAGGTATACCTGGTGCCTGCCCAGTTCATTGTCAAAACAAAAACCCTGCCCTTTGTAACCAATGCCGTAGATCCCTTCAGGGACCCGGGTCCAACCAGGGTCTATGGCGGGAGGTAAATCGGGCGCAATGGCCTGGAAGGCGTCCCTTCCATAACTGGGGAATAAGGGGTTATGTCCCAGGATGTATTTTATATCTGTGAGCAAAAGCTCCTGGTGTTGTTCCTCATGGTTGCAACCCAGGATTACCAGTTCCTCTATGTCCGGCGCTAATCCATCCTTTAGGAAGTCCTGCATGGCTTCATCTACGTGCTCCCTGTAACGGAAGATATCCTCCACCGTGGGCCGGCTCAGGTTTCCCCTGTCGGTCCGTATAACCCTGGCGCCTACGGATTCATAATAACTGTTGAACACGTAGTTGTAATTCGGGTCAAAGGCCTTGTACCCTTTGGCATGGGGTAGTAGCAGGAAGGTTTCGAAAAACCAGGTGCTGTGTCCCAAGTGCCATTTGGGGGGGCTCACGTCTGCTATGGGCTGGACCACATAGTCTTCCGTTTCCAGTGGACGACAGATGTCCACAGATCTTTTTCTTACTTTAGTGTACTGGTCAACTATCATAGCTAGGATTCCTTATTTCTTTTGGAGGTAATCGGACAGACGGCTAATCGTATGGATGTTCAATGCTGCTGATTGGGTTTGGCGCATCATCAGCGCATATGTGTTATTGAAGCCAATGGGTTTAAGCCAGCGGATTCCATATTGTCTCAGGAAACCGGTGGAATCATATTGATATACTTTTTGCGGATCTCCGCCCAGGGAATCTACCGTAGCAGCCGTAGCATGAAGGATGACCAATAAACCGGTTCCGGAATACTCCGGGTATAGGTCGATTTGGGCATTAACCAGGGCATTGAAACAAATGGTGGTACCCCCTAGACCTGTTTTGGTTACGGCCCGCATGCCGGCATACCCTTCTATCAACATCTTGTACATGCTGGCCAGAATGTATCCATCCCCGAACACTTTAGAGCCAATGATGATGGGCCTGGTACTGGAGTCTGTAAAAGTGGGCTTGCGATACAAATTCCTGGATTCCAGAAAATCCCTAGCCACCTGTTCGGGTGATTGTTTAAGGAAGTCTACCCGGTAATTTAATTCGGTCATTAGGCTGTCGTTGATCTGACCGGCAAGCCTATTTAAGGCTCCTTCCAATACAGGGTGTTGCTCCAGTATTTGCTTTCGAACAATAGGCGCCGCATAGTAGGGAGGGAACAAATGCTTGTCATCACCCAGGATGGCCAGGTGGAAGGCTCTTACCCTGCCATCGGTACTGCTGCCACTAATGACATCCAGTTTCTTTTCTGCTATGGCGTTATACATCAGGTTGTCGTTGATGACCAAAGTGGGTATCTGCAAATGGTATACCTGTTTCAGTCCCAGGTTCCCGTCCATTCGACCCATGAACTCGGGAGTGAAACCGGCCTTGAGCCCCTTTCCGCTGGCCTGGGGCAGTAAGTAAAGCCCCGACAGCCCCAAGAGCACCAGAAAACCTATGTAAAATCCTCTTTTTGTTTTTTGCAAACTTCTGTGCTGAACCAGGGAAATTAACCAATCCAGCACCACTGCCAATAAGGCGGCCGGGATAGCCCCCGCCAGTATCATATTCGTGTTGTTCAGGGCAATACCTCCAAAAATGAACTCCCCCAAGCCACCCGCTGCAATATAAGCGGCCAGCGTAGCTACGCCTACATTGATGACGGTTGCCGTACGAATACCCGCTATCATGACGGGCATAGCCAGTGGAAGCTGGACTTTGCGCATAACCTGGCTGTTACTCATACCCATTCCTTTTGCCGCATCTATAATATCCGGTGCTACCCCGGTGATACCCGTATAGGTATTACGCACGATGGGCAGCAGGGAATACAGGAACAGGGCTGCAATGGCCGGGGCGGGTCCTATCCCTAACAGCGGGATCATAAACCCCAACAGTGCTATACTGGGTATGGTCTGGAGTATGCCCGCAAAGGCCAGCACTGGTGTTGCCCATTTGCGCCTGAAGCTGATCCATATACCCAGGCTGATGCCCACCAACATGCCTATGGCCAGGGAAGAGAAGGTAAGTCCGATATGTACCAGGGTTTGTTGCAGCAATTTTGCTGACTGCTCGCGCATGAACGCCCATAGTCCTACCTGGTCACCCATGGGTACTGGTTTTGTAGTTCTGGTAAGCGGATAATATATCCTCCCTGTTCAGGACCCGCTCTGAATGCTCCTGCTTTCCGCTGTCCCGCTCTGTGTGGCGTTGCCCGGCGAGGTCGTATGTAATCCTTACTGACCCGTCGGGTGAAGCGGATGCCATTTCCAGGGCACTCCACAGGCTCCCTGAAGAGCGGATGGAGGAGTTGACCCTCCCGTTAGTTGGTATGACGCTTGCACTGCTGAGGCGGGAGTCTTCTTTGTAAAGAGGCCAGACCTCCGCTATCGTGAGTGCTGACAGCTCCAGTTGGAAGCGGTTTTCGTCAAAAAAGGACTTTACCCAAGCATTGGCTGGCTGAAACAGCAGATCTACAGGTTTGCCCCACTGCTGAACCTTTCCTTCATGCATCAGACAAATGCGATCGGCCATCTCAAAGGCTTCCTGGACGTCATGGGTCACCATGATCACTGTCCTCCTGTTCCATTCATCCAGTGACAGGAAATCCCTTCGGACTTGAACGCGTGTAATAGGATCCAGGGCCCCGAAGGGTTCATCCATCAGCAGTACTGGCTGATCAGCCGCCAGTGCCCTGGCCAGTCCTACCCTTTGCTGTTGCCCACCGCTCAATTGGGCAGGATATACATTTCTGTATTCTTGAGGATCCAGTTTAAGTTTTTGGAGCAGGATGGTTGTCCTTTCTTCAATCCTGGCAGGCTTCCATCCGAGTAAGCTCGGTACGATCCCAATATTTTGAGCCACCGTATAATGGGGAAATAAACCACCGCTTTGCAACACGTATCCAATGCCCCTGCGTAAGATTTCCGGGGACTGTCCGCTGATGTTACTGCCGTTAATATAGATGTCCCCCTTTGATGTTTCTATAAGGCGGTTGATCATGCGCAGGGTTGTTGTTTTCCCTCCTCCGCTAGTGCCCAGGAGAATAAGGGTTTCACCCTCTTCCACTTCAAAGGATACGTCGTCCACTACTTTTTTAGCGGGAGAGAACCATTTACTGACCTTATCAACTTTAATCAAAGCAGCCATAGGATCATTTATCCAGCGTCAGGAATAAATTGTTCAGCGATTCGGCGTAAAGGGGGTGGGCAAACACCATATCTTTTACAGTATCATAAGTGATGCCTCCCAGCATGGCCATCTGTAATATAGTCATCAATTCACCTCCTTCAGTACCGAGTACGGCTGCTCCCAATATCTTTTTACTGTTCGTATCCACCAAAGCTTTCATGAACCCTTTGGTATCCCCTGTTTCGATGGCCCTGGCCACATGGGTCATTGGTAAGGTGGCTAGCGTATAGGAAATACCTGCTGCTTTGGCTTCTTTTTCGGATAAACCTATCCTGCCTAACTGTGGATCTGTAAACATACAATAGGGGACTTGCCGGTCTTTGACGCTTTGGTGAGCGCCCTCCAATAGATTTTTATAGAGGATGACATAATCATTGTAAGAGATATGCGTGAAGGCGGGGCCGCCTTTGACATCACCTATGGCATAGATGCCCGGCACATTCGTTTGGAGATATTCATCTACTTTAATAAAACCATGTGCATCTATGGCCAGGCCGGTGGCTTCGGGATGCAAAGCTTTAGTCTGAGGGCTGCGACCCAGGGCTAACAGGAAATGGGAGCCCCTTATCTGCACCGCTTTTCCGTTCTGGGTAAGGTCAAGCACAATACCTTCCTGCTGCCCGGAAATTTTGTTTATTTCGGTATGCGTTAATATATTGATTCCTTCATCTTTCAACACATTCCCGAGCGCTTCTTGTATATCTTCATCCTCTTTAGTTATGATGCTTCCGCTGCGTTCTATGATGGTGACCTGAGCGCCTAATCTTTTAAAAAGCTGTCCCATTTCCAGGGCTATGTACCCTCCACCCAATATGATCAGGTGGGCAGGTAGCGCGGGCAATTCCAAGATTGACGTGGAGGTGAGATAAGGAATGTTATCCAGACCTGGAATAGTGGGTATGGTTGGGGAGCAGCCTACGTTGATAAAGATTTTCTCCGCCGAAAGGGAAACGGACGGTCCTCCCCCAGATAGAAGGGATGGCCCTTCCACAGCTAGCGTTTTGGGACCTGTGAAATGGGCTTCACCATGCAGTACCGTTAGGGCCGGTATGTTTTCCAGTCCCTTTTCACTACCGGTTCGGAAGGCGTTGACCACTTCATTTTTACGGGCCATGATCTTATCGAATTCTATGTGCATCCCACTGATCTGTACACCCCTGGCAGGAGCCTGCCCCACCGTTTCAGCTAACTTTGCGTCTGCTATTAAGGTCTTTGTGGGCGTGCAACCTCTGTTGATGCAGGTGCCTCCAATAGCATCCTTTTCGATAAGGGCGGTCTTCCAACCAGCTTTCGCTAGTTTTTTGGCCAAAGGAGTACCTCCCTGACCAGAACCGATGATGATGGCGTCGAAATTGCTGGTGTTTGCTTGCATGGTTAACATTAAGTGGCACTAATTATGAAATTAAATCAACGAATGCAAACCAACATTATGAAAAACAAAACCATCTCTGACGAACTGACGAAATATTTACATTCTGGTAATGCACACGTTAGTCTGGAGGTTGCCTTAAAGGGACTTCCTGTTGAGTTGAGGGGGACTGTTGCCCCTGGATTACCCTATAGTATCTGGCAATTGTTGGACCATATTCGGATTACCCTTTGGGATATGGTGGAATTTTGCATCAATCCGAAACACGCATCGCCCGACTGGCCCGAAGGGTACTGGAAAAAAGACCCCCTTCCTGCATCGGATAAAGCCTGGTCTGAATGCCTTAAAGCCATTCAGAAGGAAAAGCAAAGATTCAACGAATTACTACAAAAGGACGCCACGGACCTAACCGCAGCGCTTCCACACGGGGAGGGCCAGACTATATTTATGGAAGCCCTTCAGCTCTTGGATCATGAGAGCTATCATACAGCAGAAATCGTAGTCGCCAGGAGGATACTGGGTGACTGGAAAAAATAGCATTATTGGATCAACACCACTGTGCCTTTTTTGGAAATGGTTTTGCCTAAGTAAGTGGTGCCTTGAACCATCCATACAAAGGCCTGGGGTGCCTGTAGTTTTCCATGGATTTTGCCGTCCCAACCATCTTCTGTGGAATTGGTATTGTATACACAATTACCATAGCGGTCGTATATCCGGAAGAATTGAATTGCGGTTATACCCACGTAAATGGGCCTGAAGATATTATCGATGTTCACCGTAGGAGTGAAGGCGGAAGGAACGAATATGTCTGCCTGGGTCGTAAATACGGTCACCGTCACGCCCCCATCCCCTGTACAGCCATTAGCCGCTGTGGCCGTAACGATGTAGTGAATGGAATCAATGTTGGAACCATAAACCCCAATGGGATCCGAAATATTGGGATTGTTGAGGTCAGTGGCAGGATTCCAGGTAAAAGAAGCGGTATTATCAGAAGACGTCGCATGCAGTTGTAAGGGCTGCCCTATGACTACTGCCGTATCGTTTCCTGCAAATACATGAATTTGGGGGTATACATTTACCTGAAAAGTGTCCAGCAAGGGGTATGGGCAACCCGCATTGTATACGGTTAATATATAAGAAGCTGAATCCAGGGGGGAGGCGACCGCATTCAACTGAACCGGGCCTGTTATGTCTCCACCACCTGTATCTCCGGAAAGGGGGGCAGTATACGACCATCTGTAACTGGTCCCCAAAGTAATGTCAGCCCTCAGGTTGGCGGTACTACCATAACAGATCAGGGTATCTGCGGGATCTATAGACGCCTGAGGGAATTGGTAGGGGAGCAGATTTACCAAAGCCGTAGCAGAGGTGTCCGCAGGGCAGGCTCCACTTTTTACAATAGCCCTATAATTGGTGGCTTGGGTTAAGTCAACTATATCATAGGTATGGGTGGTATCCGTGGGTGTTACCATGTTCCAGGTCGACCCCGCCGTTGAGTCCTGCCAATTCGTTACGCCTCCTACGGCATTGGTCAGGGTTAGTATGGCCCCTTTAAATTGTCCCAGGCAAACCTCTGTGTTGGCTGGGGCCACTGTCCCACCCACACTCAATGGATCAACCAGCACCGTTATGGCTGATGTGGTATCAACGGTACAGGATTGCCCGTTTTGTACCAGGGCCCTATACATGGTGGTGGTGGTCAGATTAGAAACGATGAGTGGTGAAGAAGTATCCGCAATGGTAGTATAGGAACTTCCCCCATTGGTAGTGGATAACCAATTTACTATTCCACCCCTGTTTCCGGATATGCTGAGGGTAGAAGAATTGATGCCCGTGCATACTTCATTGCCGCCAGCCAGGTTACCAGGAATGGTGGGAGGTGCAGTGGATACATTGATCGTATCATGCAGGTTTGCACAGCTATTGATTTCATTGACGGAGATCTGGCCTTTATTGGCGCCGGGATTCAATTCAATATAGTTGGTATCATTACCCCCGGAAACCACTGTCCAACCGGTAGGAACCGTCCAGTTGTAAGTGGCATTTGCCAGGGCAGGAATGGAATAAGTGATGTTGGTGTTGGTACAGGCTACCGTATCTCCGGTAATGATCAGACCTGCACAGATATTTCTTAAGGCGATATAGGCATAGGCAAAGTGCCCTCCGGGCACACAGTTGTCCGCTTCAAAGGTCAGTGTAACCAGTTGCCCCCTATAGGGAGATAGATCGAAGGTGACCTCCCTCCATCCCTTCCACCATACGTCATAGAGGTGAGCTCCGTTGTTGGAGTTCGGGTTGGGGTTGGGGGAGGGCTGACGGCTGGGCACAAAACCCTCTGCATAAGCTGCGGCACTGTCCAGGGTAGCTCCTACACCCCCGCCATTGGTGTTATTAAAGGTCGGAAGGTCGTATTCTGGAGAAGCGCATGAAATAACGTTTCCATTAACGGACAGTGTGGCCTGTATCAATGGCTGCTCATTTGTATTATGGGTGCCGTTTTCCAGTACCATTGCATAAGCATAGGTCATTGTATAGGGCTGGCCTGGAGGGCCGGGTGGAACAGCAATCAGATAACTGATACCCCTGACATAACCACCTTGGACAGCAGCCCCGGGTGCCCCCGTTGAAATCTGGGTGGAACCCAGCTTCACAGAAGCTGCGTATTGATAACCATTAATCGTAGGAATCGTTTGAAAGTTGCCAAAGAAGTCCGTGCCAGGAGTGGTTAAAACCTGAATGCCCGTCGTACTGAGTTCGTACTCTGGCACAGTAGATAGGCCAATGGTTCCCGTTGGTGCCGCAAGGGATGTATCATAACTGACATGACTTGTTGTATCAGCCCTGGTTTTGTTAAACTGGAAGGTGTAAGCCGACCAATGGTTCAATGCTCCCAGGGAAAAATTACTATTGGCAGGGCAGGCTTGCACCTGAGCCAGTACGGGTAGTCCCCAAAACACACATAATAAGATGCCCAATAAGGATTTCATTCGAGGTTGTCATTGCAAGAGTTACTATGGTGAGGGGGCAAGCGTCAAGAAACAAAAACAAGCGTCCTAATAAAAGTACGTAAATTTTGTGTACTCCGTTGGCTCCCTCGGTAGAAAACCAGTAACTCCCGGTAGAAAAACGCGAATGGAGGTGGCATTATTGTTAGCTGTCTTTGCCAGTGGGCAACATCGTCATGATGGGTAAATTGTTCTCTTTGGCATAAATGAGGTAGGCAGCTTCAATTAAAGCCTCGAATTCCTCGTGGAAATAGAGCAGTTCCCGGTTTGTTAGGCTCAAATGATCTTCTTCAGGAGTACATAAGGCCCGGGAAAATGCTTCCCACAATACCTCCCGGGTTTCATCCAGGTTCAGGCCACTGAAAAAGGTGGTTAATACTTCCATGGGTGCCTGGATTTGATCCGGGGACAAACGTAGGGGCAGGTGCCGGGCTATGATTGATCTATTGGTGTATCGCATAACCATTGGGATTATTTTCCAAATGTATACTAATTTTGGATATGTTGGCATATCTACCAACGCAATTTTTATCGAATAGCTGGAACTTTTCCGTTTAAACCAAAAGCGTAAAGGGAAGGATGAAGCCAAAAGATAAAATAAGGCTGGATAAATTTGCCGCCCGCCTGGCGAAGTTGAGGGAAGAAAAAGGATTGAGTCAACGGGCACTGTCCGCCAGGTGTGAAGTGGATTTTGGAAAGATATCCAAAATCGAAAATGGAAAAGCAAATTTGGTGGTGACTACGCTAATTGAACTGGCCGAAGGCCTGGGCGTTCATCCTATGGAGTTATTGAATATTGATTTTGAATGACACTACACGAGTGGGGGCAATTGCTCACCAGTGAGGTGATTCAGACTACCTGGTTAGAATGGACGGCTGTCGTTTTTTCTATAGCAGAAGTGCTGTACGCCCGTTCTGGTAAAATCTGGTTATATCCTTCAGGGATTATTTCTACCCTGTTGTTCATGTATCTGCTTTTCATTAATAAGCTCTACGCTGAGACCGTGCTCAATGGCTATTACCTCGTCATGAGCATATATGGTTGGTGGTATTGGGCAAAAAAGAAAGACCAGCCTCCGGTTAAACCCAGCTATAGCCATAAGCAGGAATGGTATATCACCACGGCCATCGTTTTTGGAGGTTGGATGGTATTGTATGCCGCCTTAAGGTATTTAACGGATTCCACCGTACCTGTCTGGGATGCATTCGTCAGTGCCACTGCTTGGGCTGGTATGTGGCTGCTGGCCCGCCGTAAAATTGAAAACTGGGTCCTGCTGAATATTTCCAACGCCTTTGCTATACCCCTGTTCATCAAAAAAGGGCTGCCCATTTATGCCGCTCTGACCCTGTTTCTGTTCGTCGTAGCTATACAGGGATATTACGATTGGAGGAAAGAAATACGGAGAGATGTGGAAAACACCCTTTTATAAGATTTGAAATTTTATTATAATGCAGTCTCTACTGCAAACATGATAGCTGCACTTGACACGGATTATGTCAGGTTCGAGCTGGATGGGGACCTTTTGATTGCTACTTATAAAAAGGGTAAAAAAATCAACTTGGAGGCTGCCCACCAGATCGTCAAAGACAGACTGGATTTCACCCAAAACCGGCCCGTTCTAACCTTGCTTTGTAACCAAGGCGTTATTAGCTTTGACAAGGATGCCCGGTCATTTCTCACTTCAACTGAGTCCAGTAAGGGTGTAAAAGCAGCGGCCATTCTCAGCGATTCTTCCGCTACGGCCATCATAGGAAACTTTATTATCAAGGTCAACCGACCTGAAATCCCCGTTCGTTTATTCACCTCCAGGGAAAAAGCCATTGAATGGCTGAGGTCAAAGTCTAGTCTCCTGATTCCATAGGGAATTAGTACTTTCATTCCCTTAAGCAATCATTGATAGACATGAGTAGACTTCTATTGACCCTAATGGCAGGGTGGCTTTCTGTATCAACGGTCCTGGCCCAGTCCGGATCCTCGGCAATGCAGACGGGATCCACGGCAACGCAGTCCGGATCCCTGAAAGGCTTCGGCTCAGACGCTTCGGCCCAACAATCATTGGAAGCCCGTTTCGACGGTTATCTGGATGCCTCCCGGTTGGGAGAGCGCCTGAAAATTATGTCTGCACGTCCCCATCATGTAGGATCTCCCGGAGGAAAGGCTGTTGCCGAATACATATACGATCAGTACAAGCGTTTCGGCTTCGAAGTGAGGATAGACACATTTTATGTACTCTTTCCCACACCAAAAGTAAGGGAACTCGAAATGACCGGTCCAACCCAATATAAGGCGCTGCTGAAAGAACCAGCCTTGAAAGAGGATGCGACCTCCGGTCAATCTGACGAACAACTGCCAACCTACAATGCCTGGTCCGCGGATGGAGATGTAAGCGGAGAGTTGGTCTTTGTCAATTATGGGCTACCCTCCGATTACGAGCAACTGGCCCGGAGGGGAATTGATGTGAAGGGAAAAATTGTCATTGCAAAATACGGCAGGTCCTGGAGGGGTATTAAGCCCAAAGTTGCCCAAGAGCACGGAGCCATTGGCTGCATTATTTACTCTGATCCCAAGGACGATGGATATTATGAAGGGGATGTATATCCCAAGGGAGCCTTTAAAAATGAATATGGGGTGCAAAGAGGATCGGTGATGGACATGCCTATCTATCCTGGAGATCCGTTGACCCCAGGAATTGGCGCTACCAAGGATGCCCCGAGAATAGATCGTAAGGATGCCATTAATTTGTTGAAGATACCCGTGCTTCCCATCAGCTATCACGATGCAGAACCCTTGCTGAAAAGCCTGGAAGGTCCGGTGGCGCCTGAAGATTGGCGGGGGGCGTTGCCCTTTACCTATCATATAGGGCCCGGTAAGACCAAAGTCCACCTCAAGCTGGAATTTAACTGGGATATAAAACCCATTTATGATGTTATTGCAACTGTTCCAGGTAAGGACTTCCCGGACCAATGGGTCATCCGTGGCAACCACCACGATGCATGGGTCAATGGGGCAGGCGATCCCTTGAGCGGACAGGCGGCCATGCTGGAAGAAGCCCATGCCGTTGGGGAGTTATTAAAAACCGGATGGAAACCCAGACGCACCCTGGTGTATTGTTCCTGGGACGGGGAAGAACCTGCACTTTTGGGATCTACGGAGTGGGTAGAACAAAATGCAGCCACTTTACAGCAGCATGCTGTTGCCTACATTAATTCGGACGGAAACGGTAGGGGATTTCTGAATGCCGAAGGTTCTCATGCCTTCGAGCCCTTCCTCGAACAAGTGGCCAGGGATGTAACCGATCCGGAAACCGGCATAAGTGTGCTGGAAAGAAGATGGGCCAGGGAAATCATCAATGCTACTGGTGATAAAGCCAAAGAACTCTTGAACAAAAAGTCATTTTCCATAGGCGCGTTGGGTTCGGGTTCTGACTATTCTCCGTTTATACAGCATATAGGTGTTCCTTCCATTGACTTAGGATATGGGGGAGAAGATCCAGGCGGAGAATACCATTCCATCTATGATTCCTACGACGATTATGTAAGGTTTAAAGACCCCGGTTTTGTCTATGGGGTAGTCCTGGCTAAAACCGCAGGTCGCACCATGCTTAGACTTGCAGACGCAGACCTTCTTCCCTTCGATTACCCTTCCCTGGCCAAAAACATCAAGACCTACAGCACGGAAGTAAATGCATTGCTGGATCAAGAAAGGGAAAGCACAGCGTTGCAAAACAAGTTGATCAAAGGAGGTTACTATCACTTGGCCGCCGATCCTAAAACCCCGATAGCTGCTCCAGATCCTAAGGATGAAGTGCCTTACCTGAATTTTGCGCCTTTGCAAAATGCAGTGGTTGGCCTCGAAAAAAGCAGCACCCACCTAAATGATCTGCTCTCCAAACGCCTCCCTTCAGGGGATACTTTACAGCAGTTGAATACGGGCCTTTATCAGGCAGAACAACAGCTGCTTTCAACCCAGGGCCTACCCCGCAGGGGCTGGTACAAGCATAGTATATATGCACCTGGCTTTTATACAGGGTATGGGGTGAAGACCTTACCTGGGATAAGGGAAGCCATCGAACAACGATATTGGAAGGAAGCCCAGGACCAAATAGACCTGGATGCTTCCATTCTCAATCATTTTAGCCAGTATCTGGATAAACTGGGATCTACTGCGTATCCCCAGCAGTAAATAGTGTCCAAGGCTGGGCTTTCATGTCCACCAGATAGGGCTTTTCCCAGCTATATTCCGGGTGAGCCTTCAGGAAAGGATCTACTAAAAAGTCCTTTCCTGAAGGATTCCCCATATGGGCCCAGAACTGGAACTTCTTAGCCATATCAGCTGTAGTGATTTTGGCCTGAACCGTTCCACCAGGATAATAGGGAGCCCAGTTCCATTCGGGGCATCCTTTGGGATCTGTATCCACACTTCCGGCTATGACACAACGGGTAGCTTCGGCGCTATGCGTATAGGCATTGAGGTTGTCCCCTTCCATCACCCTGCCGGTAGAATCATTGATTTTGCCCTTATATTCAGCCGTAATGGCTTCCCAGCGCTTTTTACGGGTATTGGGGGAATTGGTGGTATCGTTCGGATTGAAATTGGTTTCATCTTTGATGACAGCACTGTCACTGGCAAAATTGGAGCCTACATACACCCCATCCTTTGTTCTCCAAACCTGGACGTGTTTGAGCCCTAGTTCTACCCGGGCTATCTCGTTGTTGTTGATATCTCCGACCAACCAATCATTGGCATAGCCTCCGTTATTGCCGGTGGACATGATTTTAACGAAGTCGTCAACCGTATTGGCATACTGTTCCGCTTTTCTTGCACGGACAAATTCAGCAACGGCTCCGGTATCAAAACCATTGAATTGGGTAATGGTGGTCTCTGTGATCACCAGGCCTCCCGAATTAATGGCAAAGTCGTCCCCACTATGGATAAACCCTGGCATCATGTCCATGAAAATATGATTCCCTTTTTCAGGTACAATGTCCGCCACCACGTTCCATCTCTCCCCCTGGATATAGGATGTCCAGTTATTGTGCCCTATGACGATTTTCCCGTCGGTGGTATAACTGCCGGTAGCCACAAAAGCGCTGCAATTGCCTGGTGCCTTATTAAGGTCGGAGCCGGGTTTGGTCCTGTTGGCCAGGGAGGGAACATAGTAGGATTCTAATTCTATATTGGCATTGAGGGCGACAATATCGTATACATCATAGTTTTTACCTTTTGCCTTCAGCCCTTCTACGATACCCTGGATTTCTTCCTTATATTCAGCATCCACCCGGGGCCAGAGAAAGGATTTGGCGGCATCGCGGTAGAAAGCCCAGTCCTTGCCCGAATCATGGGCCATAAATTTATCTGTGACTTTAAGATTGGTGTCTATCTCATCAGCCAACAGATAGCCATGTTGGTATCCAATGTCCCCGGGCGTCCCTTCCAGGTGTACGTAAATCCATCCGTTTTTATTGAAGCGGTAGGCTTTGGCCAGGCGCGGGTCTGTTCGATGGCAGCCCACAAAGATGGGTGTGAGCAGCAGTAGGTAGAGTAGTCTCGATGTCATATTGGCTTGTTGTAATGAGTAATATACAACATTAGGTGGATTTTCAAATTAGTCCATTAAAACAGTAGGGTTCTACGGAAAATGGCTTAGTATTGTGGTATAGTCTGGTCAATTTCATCTATGAAAGAACATCATTACAGGAGTGTGATCAAGGGGGCCACCTGGAGGGTATGGGCGACGATGGACACGATTTTATTATCCTGGTTCTTTACAGGACAGATAGGGTCGGCCTTGAAAATCGGAGCGGTGGAGGTGTTCACCAAAATCTTCGTCTTTTACGTACACGAGCGCATATGGATGAAGTTTGACTGGTGGAGAACCAGAACCGTACAACCGGATGGAACAACTGTAGTGACGGACCAACACCATCGCAGCCTGATCAAAGGCGCCAGCTACCGCTTCTTTGGCACATTGGATACCATCATCATTGCCTTTTTTATTACGGGCAACTATACAAAAGCCTTCTCCATAGGATTCGCTGAAGTATTTACCAAAATTGGATTTTACTACCTGCATGAACGGCTTTGGATGAAAATATCGTGGGGGCTTTCTAAGGATGTGCCAGTCGCCGTGGCGGCTCCGGTAAGCTCTGTGACGGCTCCGGTAAGCGTTGTGGAGACCAAATTAACCGCTGATTCAGGCGGCGGTCTTATTTTAACTCCAGGTCATCCCTTGACGGTAAGGGAGGAAACGCCGTATGCGGTTCCACCTGGTACCAGTACGCCACTGTAGCAATGCCATCTTGCAAAGGCAGGTAGCGTCCATCATTATGCCAACCCAAGTCTTGTATGGTTACCTTCAGGCCGTTGTCAAAGCGGACAGGATCAGCGATATGCCATCTGTATAAGCCAAATCGTTGAGCGACATTATAGTGGCCATCTCCCTTAATGACCTGCGCCAGCCCCGTATAAGGTCCTGAGAACTCCGTATACCCACTGACTCCATTTTTTTCGGTGTCAAAGTCGTAGGAACCGCAGAAATAATCTTCCGTCCCGGTACCGCAAATGGTTGGAAACGCTCCGTCTCCATCCAGGTAAAATTTGATTTCACCTTCTCCCCACCAACCATTATTACGCGATTCATAAGCCATGTAAGTTCCTACATACTGTCCTTTTCCTTTAACACTGTCCAGGATCACATAATCATGCTTATAGGGAACGGCTTGCACTTTCCGGTATTGGGCGTGGAAATAGCCGGCATCTTTGGGTACCTCCGTGAGTATATAATCTACCTGATAATATAAAACCATGTCCTGTTTATCCAGGTTTTCCATGGTGATCCTGCACTTTTTATGGAAGGGCATAGGCCAGTAGCAATTGAAGGCACTTCCCGGATTAACCACTACGGGTAAAGAATGAATAGGCGCATATTGGTTCCAGCCCATGCAAAAGAAGTCCCCGACCGGTGCTTCTACGGACGGGGTGGTCTCATCATCCCAATACATGCGGATAATGGAATAGCGCCAGTTGCCTGTAGGCGTCATCCATATATGTTGGATGGAACCAGATCCATCAATGGTGGCTAAAGTAAATGTGCTTCCTGCTTTGATGACCACGCTGGGACTTAGTTTCCAACCCTGTCCTAGTTCCCTGGCAGGACCCGATCCTGTCCCTGTGGTTGCTTTACCACCGTGGCCTTTTTCGCCCGATAAATTCTCGGGGCTGATTGACCGACTTCGGGCGTCTGAAACTTTATAGAGGTTGCCCAGGTTCATGTCTATTCCATTAAATCCTTGCTGGGCTATGGATAGGAAGGGGATCATTACCAGGATGGCGATGGCAAGTAATCGGCTCTGTTTCATATATACTTAAAGATAGTATCTTCCACAGATGAAAAATAAGGTATTCGGATGGCTGGTATTGATGGCCCTGATAGGGACGGCGGCGAAGGCTCAAACACCGCCAGACGGTCTGACGCGTGTGCAGCATATAGGATCAATAGCGAAGGGAGGAGCACAGGAACTGAACTCAGGTTGGATTTGCCGCAAGGCTTCAGAAATCAATGTAAGCCCGGAGACTTTGTCCAGGCCTGGAAATTCCTTAAACCAGGGATGGATAAAAGCAATAGTGCCCGGTACGGTACTCACCACACTCGTTGCTACCGGTCAGCAACCGGACCCATTTTATGGCATGAACAATAAATACATTCCCGACATCTATACAACTGGCCGCGATTTTTATACCTACTGGTTTGTCAAAGACTTTGATATCAACGCAGGAAAGGGGTTGACCTGGTTGAATTTCAGGGGAGTGAATTATGGCTTTGACGTATACCTGAATGGACATAAACTAAATGATAGCACCCATAAGGGCATGTTCCTTAGCGCCCAATACGATATCACTCCTTGGTTGAATCCCCATGGCAACAACAGGCTCGCCGTTATCGTGTTTCCTCCGGATGCTCCCGGTGATCCCAACGGGGGACAAGGCGGAGATGGTATGATTGCCAAACAGGTCATGCACCAATACGTGGCGGGCTGGGACTGGATTCAACCCATCCGGGACCGGAATACAGGGATATGGGATCAGGTAACCATCCGTCATACGGGTTATGTAAAGGTGGAACATCCCCATGTCGTAACGGAAGTGCCGGGCGTCCGAATGCCAGCTGGTCTTCAGGCTCCGGCCTATGTAAAAGTATCTGCGGAATTGACCAATGCAGGGACCTCCCCATCAAAAGGAGTACTATACTATATCCTGGATGGGAAAAAAATAGGGACAAACGTGGTCCTGGCACCGGGCCAATCCAAGGTAGTGGAATTGCCCACGGACACACTGGAAAACCCCAGGCTCTGGTGGCCCAACGGATACGGACCTCAAAACCTGTATCACATGGCATTGGTATTCAAAACAGGGGCAGACGTCAGCGCGATGGGCGCCAGCGGGGTAGCCGTCAGCGATTCAATAGGGCAAGCCATAGGCGTTCGCCAGGTCAGGGCTGTCTGGAATTCACATACCCAAAGCCGCCAAATTTCCGTCAATGGACAAAAGATATTCATCAAGGGGGGGAATTGGATCGTATCGGATGCCTTGCTTCGCTTATCGGAAGCCCGTTATGATGCGGAAATCCGGTTTCACCGGGATATGCGCCTGAACTTGATCCGGGTCTGGGGCGGAGCGTTGACGGAGAGACCGGAATTTTATGATGCTTGCGACAGATATGGAATGCTGGTGATGCAGGATTTCTGGAACTCCGGGGATTGTAACGGGCGCTGGCCCGATCCTAAGAAAAAAGAGGACCAGGCTACCCGCCGGAAATATCCGGACGATCACGCCCTTTTCATCCGCTCCGCTGCTGACCAGATTAAAATGATCCGAAACCACCCCAGCCTTGCTTTTTGGTGCGGGGGAAATGAAATCACGCCGCCGGATGATATCCTGCATGTCCTTAAAGATAGCCTGATACCGGGCTTAGACGGTACCCGTTGGTTGGCGGATTACTCCAACACAGACAGCATGTCTTATAATTCCCTGGGTGGAAATGGAGATGGGCCGTATGGAATCCAACCATTGCATACCTTCTGGGCCAACCGCACTTTCCCCTTCAATTCAGAGGTGGGCTCCGTTGGTGTCGGGGATTATGAATCCCTTCAGCGCTTTATTCCAGACTCCAATATGATCGTGCCAGGTCCGGGTAGGGAAGACGAAGACTCTATATGGGCATACCACAAGTACATTCCGTACGGTAAATTCCCGGAAGCTTACGGATATCCAGGCCCCTCGGCAAATGCCGGCGCCACAGAGGTTGCTGGCCACTCAGTGCGTGTGGAGCGCCCGGCGCAAGCCGGCCGCTCGGTGCGCGATTTTACCCGGGTTGCGCAACTCCTCAATTACGACCAATACAGGGGATTGATTGAAGGCTTCTCTTCCCATATGTGGGATTGGTATACGGGCGTGATTATCTGGAAAACCCAGAACCCCTGGACCTCCATGAGGGGACAGATGTATGACTATTACCTTGATCCTAATGCCTGCTTATATGGACTCAGGCAAGCGGGGGAGATGCAACACGCAGCCTTCAACCTGGAGGATGGAAAGGTTTGGGTAATGAATAATGGGTTTAGCGCAACCGGCGCCTTACGCCTGAAGGTCAAGGCATTCAGTATTGCAGGAAAACCCTTGATCTTGATCGATAAGCAGGTACAAGTAGGGCCAGATACCAGTCTGGAAGTGGAGGATATACAGAGACCCATCAACTCGCTGAGGGCATTGGAAGGGGATTTCCTGTTAGTGGCCTTACAAGATAGCAAGGGAAAGGAAGTCAGCCACAACCTCTATTGGCTGCCCGATAGCACCGGCCATTATTCGGGGGTACAGCATTTGGAAAAGGCTAGGATAGCGGCGCATTTAATGAGGAAAGGGAACACCGGGGCTATCTTGGCGCTCCATGTTCCCACCGGTGGATGTCCCGCCTTTTTCCTGAGGGTGTCTCTGACAGATGCCCTAGGGAGGAAGCGCTTCTTACCGGTATTTTATTCGGATAACTACCTAACGGTATTGCCAGGAGAAACCAGGTTTGTGGAGATCAACTGGCCGCACTATGTAAAAACGGGAAAGGCGTCCATCACCCTGGAAGGCTGGAACCTGCCGAAGCAAACACTAAGGTTGCATACCGCGGGCTGATCAGTCAATAAATCTGCATACCGGGGACTGGGCAGCCTACAAATCTGAATAATCCGTTGGATGCAGAAACCAGATTTCTGCTTTAGACACGTTGTGCTGGTACTGGAGTAAGGCAACCAGTTGTTTCCAGAAAGGATCGTTGGAAAAGGCTGTCCAGTGCTGATCCCGTTCTGCTTTGCTGTTGAAGGTTGTCAGGTACATCAGGTTGGGCATATGGGCGCCCGAAAGGACATCTGCATAAAAAACGGCATTAAACCCCAATCGCTTGAACAGGGAAATTTCTCCTCCCTGGTTAAACATCTGCACCTTGTTTTGATGATAGGCCTCTGTGGGGCTTTCATAGCTTCGCAATTCATAAACCCTGTCTGCGGGTGCTGACGTAAGCATTGGTTTTGAGGGGGAAGGCATGTCCTCAAAGGCTTTCATCAGAATAGTCTCCATACGTGCATAGGGTAAGGAATCATAAGGGGCACGCAAAAATGGGCCACCTGCCGCCTGATATACCGCATCATGACTGAGCGTCTGATCAATGGTCAAAAGCTTTTCCAGGCTGGGGGAGGGAATAAAAACATAAACCATCTTTCCTGCGGAGTCAGAGGTCTCCAGGGGTTTAAACACACCTACGGAGGCTATCCCTGTCCTGTGCAGGGCTGGAAGGTAGGCATGGTTCAAGTAGGATTCTAATGCCTGTATTTGGGTAGCGGAGGTGCAATGGTAAATCCTGAGTTGGTAAAACCAGGGATGGGAAGATGCCCTGAGGGTCAAACTTCCCATCACCACCATAAGTGCCATCAAACAAGTACGCATGATTATTTGCCGGTATAGGTTATTTTGAAAAGGTATCCTTTGCTATCATCCGTTACATACAGCGAGCCATCAGGTCCCTGAGCCAGGCCGCAGGGACGGTGGAGGGCTGCTCCTGGAGACTTGAGGTGTTCAGCGCCGGAAAAGTTATCGGCAAAGATTTCATAATCACCCGATGGCTTTCCATCTTTAAAGGGTACAAAGACAACGAAATACCCTTTTTCTTCTGGCTGACGGTTCCAGGAGCCATGGAAGGCAATGAAAGCTCCATTTTTGTACCTGGCAGGGAATTGATTGCCCGTATAAAACAGCAATCCGTTGGGCGCCAGGTGACCGGGAAAGCCGAGCACAGGATCCTGAGCGTCATCACCACCTGTTTTCTTCCCATCTCCTCCGTATTCCGGATTAATAATTTTCTTTTTCTGTAATTGATCCCAATATACATAGGGCCAACCACCGTTAGAGCCTTTATGCAATTCATACATGGTTTCGGCGGGTAATTCATTGCCTTGCTCCTGGGAATACAACTCGGGGAAGTTATCGTGTAACCCATCCCTGCCATGTACCATCACAAACAGGGAGTTGGTGAGTTGGTTCCAATCCAACCCCACTATATTACGGAAGCCGGTAGCATACCTTACCCCATCACCATAGGTTTGGTTTTGCTTATCTGCCTTAAATTGCCATATACCCCCGGCGGAATCCAGGATGGGGCAGGGGGTTATGCCAGGAGATCCTTTCGCCCTGTCTTGTACCTGGCAAACATTGGAATAGGCCCCGATATTGGTATAAATATTCCCATCATTATCCAGTATGATGGACTTGGAGTTGTGTTCCTCATGGTCGAGCAGTCCGGTGACAATGTGCTCCGGATGGACCGGATCAATGACTTCGTCTTTATCATTGAGCTTATAGCGATAGATATCGGTATTGGAAGAAGCATATAGATAGCCATCTTTAATGGCTATGCCTGTTCCTCCATAATCTCCAAAACCGCTTACTTGGTCATATACGCCGTCACCTTTGGAGGACTTCAGCAGGAGAATGCCACCTTTACCCCCTTTTTTGGCGTTAGCCAGTTTTACATAGATATACCCTTCTTTGGTCACGACCAGGTGCCTGGGGGTGCCCAGATTAGCAGCAGCCACTGAAAAATGGAACCCAGCAGGCAGCTTCAGGACTACGTCTGAAGGGGCAGGGTTAGGGTGCGCTGACTTTTTATGAGGGGGCGTAGCAGCCAACAGGCTGATGCTCAACAGGCTAAGAGAAAGCCCGCAAAAAGCGTTTCTACAAACGATGTAGGGTGTCATAAGTGTATCTGATATTTGATGAATGGTATAATTTCAATCCCAAAATAAATGCTAATTGCAGCAAACCTCGTGCTCATTATTCCGATAGTATGCTTTGGTAATTTATTAAATCTGTAGTGATGGCGGAAAGAAAATTAAATTCAACCAATTATCTCAACCAATCTTATCTGGAAGAGAAGTGTGAACTGAACGAATTGCTCTATTTTGTTAGTAAGCGCTGGATGTGTGAGACCCTTTTTAGTATAGAAGAAGGACATTCCCGGTTTTCGTCCATAAAAGAGGACCTGGCCTACATCAGTGACCATATTTTAAGTGACCGGTTGAGGCAACTGGAGAAGTACGGCCTCGTATTCCGTACCCAATCCGATGGCGTACCCCCCAAAGTAGAATATACCATTACGCCCAAAGGGATAGAATTGTCTGACCTCCTGGACCTGTTATGTGACTTTGCCGGAACGCTGCCCCTGCATCAACCGAAACCAGAAACTGTTAAAGAAAAAATATGAACATCATCGGTAAACCCTTATTCGTGTTGACCATGTTACTGGTCTCTGTTCACATATATGCCCAACAAATCAAACCGGAAGAGGCAAAAAATCATATAGGCGACTCCGTTACCGTATGTGGGTCGGTGGATGGAGGGAAATTCCTGGAGAACGCCAACCGTCAACCTACCTTGCTGGACATGGGAGGTGCTTATCCGAATCAGGCGCTTACCCTACTGATTTGGGGTGTTAACCGTAGTCATTTCTCTTACAAGCCGGAAGAGGCCCTCAAGGGAAAGGAGGTTTGCGTCACCGGCAAAATCATACTCTTCAAAGACAAACCGGAAATCATTTTGGATGCTGAAACCCAGGTGAAGGTAAAACAGTAGCACAGCAGGGATAAATTTTTACATTTGTCTATGCATAGTATCAAATGCCTGATCCTGGCAAAGGAGCCCCAGGATTGGTTAAACCTGGAACACCATATGACGGACATACCTGGGGTCCAAATACAACACAGGACTGCCCAGCTGGAAATGGTATTGGAAGGCTCTCTTTCAGCTATTGACCTCATCTTCTGTGAATACTCCTTTGTAGAGCAACTGACGACTTATTCCTACATCTACAGCGTAAAGATCCCGCCCATCGTCTGCCTGCTGACGGAAAAGGATAAACCTGAGGAGTTGGGGGCCAACCGGGTATTTGGGTTCCTGACCAAATCGGTCACCGGGGAACAGGTGATTGAGACCATCCGCCAGGCAGTGAGGAATAAGTATTCCACCAAAGAGGGTGGGGCCAACCGATGGAAAAGGGACGGATTCATTTTTATCAATTCAGAATACAAAATCATTCGCATCCGCTTTGAGGACATTCAGTTTTGTGAGGGGATGAAGGATTATACCCAGATCTACCTATCTGCCAAGACCCAACCGGTGATCACCTTGCAAAACCTGAAAACTTTTTCCTCGAAATTGCCTGAGGACAGCTTCGTCAGGGTACACAGGAGTTTTGTCATTTCCCTTCAGCACATAGATTCTATCTCCAGAAATGAAATCAGCATAGGTAAGAAAATCATACCCATAGGCAACAGCTATCGGAACGATTTTTTTCACATAGTAGAGCGTAACTCCTAGGCCAACCATCCATCCCGATAGCGCTTATGGTGCAAATAAAAAAACCGGATCTGTAAAGACCCGGTTTTTATTCAAAAAAGTGCGTTTGTCAGATTAGTTCAGGGTGATACCTGCAGCCACCATTTCCTGATAGGTAATTGTGGGCGGAAAGGCACCCGTTTTAATTTTATGGATCATGAGTTCGCCCACTTTCATAGCGTCTTCTTTTTTAGGGAAGCCCTTAGGGCCAGGAACACCGGGAACCTTGGTTTGATGGATCACGGTTTTAACCCCATCTCCTTTAATATCATACCCCCAGCCTCCGGCAGGAACCTCATAAACCTCACAGGTGTATTCGCTGAACTTTCTAGGAGCATGTGCTGCAAATGCCGAAGCCTGAATATTTTTATTATTCCCTTTATTCCGGTTAGGCGACACATAATACACCAGCACAATGATCGCTGCCACAAGCGGTAAGATCCAGGACCAGGTTCTCGTCTTTTGCAATTCAGTACTCATTTTTACAATACAAATGGTTATTGATTACCCGTGTAATCATCAGGGTTGTAACTCAGGGAAGGATAGAATTTTGTCCAGTCGGAGAAATAGGTTCCACCACCATTAAACGTAGTACCGCCTAATCCGAGATAACCAGTATCGTTAATGGATACTGCCACTCCACCTACACGTCCCAATCCCATAGGGAAAGGCGTTTTGATGGACCAAAGGTCCGTGGTATAGTCATACTCCCAGGTGCTGCTTAGGTTTCCTCCGTTCTGGCCCCAGGTGATATATCCCTTGTAAACACCCTCATTGATACCAGCCCAGGCAACACCATAAGCACGCTCAATCGTATAACCGGCGTCATAGCTTTGGTCGGTGATACCACCAATGGGGCGTAGGACACTCCAGCGGGTACCAATGGATTGGGTAGGATCAAAGCTGTAGAAGTCGGTCGTTTGAACGCCATTGATGCCAAGACCGGTTACTACATAAGCTTTGTTGTTGTATACCCAGGCTACAGCACCTGTACGGGCCTTGCCTTTAAAGTCGTTACCTACGGCCCAGCTACCAGCTCCACCGGCGCCAGATTCCGTCCAGGTATAGAAAGTATTATAAACAAACTGTCCATCCGTACCGCCTAATACACCGCCCATGTTGGCGGAGGGTATACCGAAAGCGGTTGACCATTCACGTCCGGAATTGTTGGGGAAAGGACAGTTAGCGATCTGGTTCCAGGCTTTGGAAGTCGTATCGTATTGATAGAAGTCGTTAAAGTAGAGGGAACCATTGCCGGTATTACCATCTTTACCATTATAACCCAGTCCAACATACCCATAGTTGGTCGTAGCAAAGGCCACACCGAATGCACGGGCTTGGCCAGGTATGGTATCAATTTCTTGCCAGACGTCTATTTTGGGATTGTAAACCCATACGTCATTGTAATATGAGATTCCATCGAAACCGGTGGCCACATAGGCTTCACCGTCGAGTACGAAGGCCACTGAACCTACACGGGGTTGTCCTCCGAAGGTACTTTGTGAAACCCAGTCCCCGTTGTTGTTATTGTTTGAATTTCCACAAGAAAACAACACAGCTGCCATTGACGCAATTAACAGTAGTCTTTGCACTTTCATTATTTGCACGTTTTGAATTTGAGGCTAAACTATTTTGAAATACGGCGCTAAAATAGTTAAAATGGAATTACGAGCCATATTTATAGACAAAACTGATTTTTATATATACTATTTCTTAGGAAATAGACCATTTCCTGGGGAATAGGTGCTTATTAACCTACATTTGCAACCGTTCTGTATATGAGCATTGTCATTTAATCGGCAAAAAGCTAGTTTTTGTATATAAGAATATACTTTTAGTCCATACTAACAAATTACTAACAGTAATGCCGATAATATTGCAGCTGAAATTTTTTGCATTCATGATATTCAGGGTAATGAGGAGTTCACCAAACAAATGGAAAATTGGACTAATTCTTTGCCTGGGCCTGATCTTAACGATAAGTCTCAGCAGTTGTTATAAAGCCAATGTCATATATGGGCAAAGCCAGATTGATGACGGCCTGACAAACATAGTTAAACTGGATAGTCTGACGCCTGTTGTGTCCACCCTTTTTGTGGATTCTATTGCCTCCTCCGGCAAAGGCCTGATTTTCTGTGGTGGGTATGATGATCCCTATTTTGGACCCATTGTCACCAGATCCTACTTTGAGATATCTCCGCCTGCTTATTCTGCAATCCTGCCTGGGGCCGCATTTGATTCCATGACCCTCTATCTGGTACCTTCTAATAAATATTACTATGGGGATACAACCGTTCCCCTGAATATTTACGCCAACAAGATAAAGTATACCATGTTCTATCCGGTGACCGAAAGCCAGTTCTACACCAATGATAGTTTTCCCACCAACTATTACCTGGGGCATGTAAAAACGTTGATGCGCCCGAGTTTCCCGGATACAGTATACATGCACCTGGATTCCACCCTCGGTGCCCAGATGTTTAATCTGTACATCAATCAGGAACAGGAATTTACCAATATTACCAACTTCCTTCAATATTTCCCTGGCATTCAATTGAGCACCGATGCCAACGCAGGGAATATATACTCTTTCAAGGATAGCTGCATGGTGAAGCTCTGGTATCATGATTATGCTACCCATGCGGTTAAGGCCCTTCAGTTCAAATATGTCAACAAGGGCTATCAATTCAATGAGGTCCGTAACAAGCCCATTGCGCCCCTGGACCAGTTTAACCACCGGTATGAGGATGTGGTGCAACAGATCTACTCTACACAAGCCGGTTTCCAGCACATGGCCTACCTGAATCCTTTGTTGGGTTATACCATCAAATTCGAGTTTCCGGGATTACGGGGCTTGTATCAGGCGGATAGCAATTTTGTGAAAATCCTGAAAGCAGAATTGATCACCCGCCCCATCCCCAATAGCTATTCCTTCTTCAATCAGTTGCCTGCCAACGTTGAACTGTATTCAACCAATTATATCAATGAACCTGGATCGGCAGTCACAACAGGTACCTTAACGGCTGACTATTTTGGAGGTCCAACCACAAATTACAGCTTTGATATAACTTCTTACCTGTTATCGGCAATTGCCAATCCTTCGGGGACTTACCAGGGAGATGGTTTGATCATGGAACCGGCTTCCACCTTCTTCACCCAATTTAACCGTTGTATTATCGGAGACAAGCAATTTGAAGGAGAATATGCGGCGCCCAATTACTATCAGAGCGAGGTCATCCTTTATTATGTGGCGGTGAAGAATTCGTTACAATAGTTTCCAATATATTTGACAAAGGCATCCTTTAGACCCATATGCAAAGAAATATACGTCTGACAATAGTTTTACTGGTGGCATGCAGCTATGTGCGGGCGCAGAACGTGGCCTTACCATATTCCATTTACGGAATAGGGGCAATTCAAACCAGTGCTTTTAACCGCACGACAGGAATGGCCAGCACAGGGATTGCCTACAGGAGCGATAACAATATTATTCAGAACAATCCGGCATCTTATACGGCCTTAACTCCCCAGATATTTCATATTGAAGGGTCAGCGAGGTGGCAGATTTCTACCTTTACCAACGCACTGTACTCCAGCCAAACAGGGGCCTCCCAGGTTTCTAATGACTTTGCGGTGGACAGGCTGGCCTTCGCTACCAAAATAAACAAATGGTGGGGCGCTAGTTTAGGTTTTTTGCCTTATACCACTATGAGCTATTCGTTTCAGACCACCCAGGCTTTGGGGGCTTCCGGAGAACAAGCAGATATAAGTTACGATGGTTCAGGTGGCCTGCATAAGGTCTATTTCGGCAATGGCTTTGCCTTAGGCAAACAGCTTTCCATAGGTGCGGATGCGAATTTTATTTTTGGCGGCCTTCAGCAAAACGAGACCATAGTGGCCGCTACGGCTAATGCCGACCTCGTATCTCAACGCAACCTTTACCTAAGGAATGCCACTTTCGATTTTGGCGCCCAATATCATACTTATTTTGACGCGGAGAAAAAATGGCAATTGGTCATAGGAGCCACCTGGTCTCCGTCCCAAAAGTTGTTTGCAGAGGATAGCATATCGGTATCTCAGGCCGTAGGATCGACTTACAATGAAATTGATAATGGTTTGCTGGATCGTAACCATTTTAATCTCCCTCAAACCTACGGAGGGGGCCTTGGATTGACCAAAGAAACCCTGACCCACCGGTTGACCTTCCTGGCGGATTACCACCATGAAGATTGGACCCAGATGGGCTATTACGGCAATGGTTACCAACTGACCAACTCCAACCGTTATTCAGCAGGGCTGGAGATCGTTAAAAAGAGCAATATTTTCAACAATTCCATAGAACACGTCTACTTTCAAGCCGGGGGATATTACCAAAAGTCTTACCTGACTTTGGATGGCTACCCCGTAATAGAATGGGGTGGATCCATAGGTGTTGGCGTAAATCCATTGCGTTATCCACGTTGGGGCTGGAACGTTGCCATGGAAGCGGGACAATCCGGAAACTATGAGACTGGAGCGCTTAAGGAAGACTTCTTTCGTCTGACCCTGACCATACACTACTTCGACGTATGGTTTACCCATGGCCGTAAGGTCAATTAGGTGATTCACCTTGCCCAATTAACACCAATCATATAGCAAAGCTCAATACTACGAGAAAATAAGGTTATATTCGGGTAACACCGATCGTTACCTATGTTCAAAAAGCTTTGTGCAACCCTTTTATTACTACCGGTTGGCTACCTGTATGCGCAAACCCCTGCCTCAGCGGTATCTCCAGGAGATACCCTCAGCATGGACCTTGCCGCCTGCCTGAAGTATGCTTCCATACATCAACCCCAGTTGAGGGCTTCCCTGGTTACCCAACAGATCTACGATTATCAGGTTAAGGGCGCTTTGTCCGAATGGTATCCTCAGATAATGGGCAATGGGGAACTGGAGCATTTTTTCAAGACCCAGGAAAGTTTCGTCCCCAATTCCTTATTCACGCCAGGGGCAGACGGCTACAAGACCTTCCCGGCTAACCCCTCCAATCTATCCTTTTTGGGGGTAGGCCTTACCCAGAACATCTACAACCGGGACGTAATGCTGGCGGCTAAGACCGCCCATAACTACCGGAAGTTTGCGGCTCAGTCCGTGGACTCTACGAAGATCGAACTGGTCGTCAATGTATCCAAAGCCTACTACGATGTATTCATCTCCCAGCAACAGTTGGGTATACTGCTGGAAGATGTGCGACGCCTGGAGCAAAGCGTGAAGGATACCTATAATCAATACCAATCCGGGATTGTTGATAAAACGGATTATAAGCAGGCCACCATTCAGCTCAATAATGCCAAGGTTCAGTTTAAGCAAGCCCAGGAGGCTATACCGGCCAAATATGCCTATCTGAAAGAACTTATCGGCTTTCCTGTGGATAGTGCCATTGCGTTACACGATGATTCTGCGGCTATGGTGGGGGAGGCCCTGGTAGATACCTCCATGCAACTCGACTACACCCGGCGCATAGAAGTGCAGAGCCTTCAGACACAACGGGAGCTCCAACTGGCCAGTGTAGATTATCAGCGCCTGGGATGGCTCCCCTCTGTTTCCTTCATGGCTGATTACATCCTCAATTATGGAAACAATGAATTTAGCCAACTCTACAATGAAACCTATCCTGAATCGTATATAGGGATAACCTTAAGCATTCCCATCTTTCAGGGGTTCAAACGCATCTATGCTTTGAAATCGGCCAGGTTGGGGGTTAACCTCATAGACCTGAGGCTGGAGGATACCCGAAGGGTGATTAATACGGAATATCGTCAGTCCATGGGGGCATACAGGGGAGACCTGGAGAACTGGAAGGTTTCTCAGGACAATATTGCCTTATCCAAAGATGTGTATAAAACAGTTACCCTTCAATATAAGGAAGGGATCAAAACATACCTGGACGTAATTAACGCAGAGACTGACCTGCGCACCTCCGAACTCAATGGGTTGAATGCGCTGTTTGCCCTTCTCTCCGACAAGATGGACCTGTTGAAAGCCACAGGTACGGTTAACACTAACATTAATTAAGCCACCATGATGATACGATTACAGATCCTTTCAATGGTAGTCCTTTACTCCTTAGGGACTTTTCTGCTGAGTGCTTGCGGTTCCACCAAACCCCCGGCACCCAATCCGGTAGTCCCTATCACCACGGACACCGCTAAAGAGGAAAACGTATCCTTCACCAATATCTACCCTGGTAAGGTGGTTCCGCTCAAGCAGGTAGATATTCACGCCGATGTATCGGGCTATGTGACGGCTATCCTCTTTAAGGATGGACAGAAGGTCCGCGCCGGTCAGCCCCTCTATGAGATCGATAAGCGGAGATACCAGGCCACCTATGACCAGGCCCTTGCCTCCCTGCATACGGCAGAAGCCAACCTCCTGAAGGACCAGCAGGACGTAGAGCGCTATACGCGTTTGTTTCAGCAGGATGCGGTTGCTAAACAAAAACTGGACTATTCCGTCAGCGCCCAAAAAAGTGACTCTGCCCAGGTTGAATCCGCCAAGGCTGCTATGGCAAGCGCCGAAACTGACCTGCACTATGCTACCATTGTTGCTCCTTTCAGTGGAACCATAGGCATATCCCAAGTAAGGTTAGGAGCCGTGGCCACTTCTGGTTCCACATTACTCAATACCATATCCAGCGATAATCCCATGGCCATTGATTTTAATTTGGATGAAAAACAAATCCCTGATTTTGAAAGGAGCCTATCAAAATATGGTCATGTGGATTCCTTATTTACCCTTTACATGCCGGACCAGACCAGATACCCTGCCTTTGGAAATTACTTTACCAGGGACAGGGCGGTAGATCCCCAAATGGGTACCATAACGGTGAGGTTGACTTGTAAAAGCGTAGACAGCATTCCACTGGTAGCCGGTCAAAGCATGAATGTGAAGGTCCTTAGCCCCAATGCCGGCGGAAGAAGGATTGTGATCCCCATGATTGCCGCCAAGGAGGAAATGAGTGAATACTTTGTGTTTGTCGTCAAAGACACCATTGTCCAGGAGCAAAAGGTGAAATTGGGAAACCGAAATGGGGGCACCGTGGTGGTCTTGGATGGACTTAAAGAAGGAGATGTCATTGCCAAAGAGGGCATTGAGAAATTACACGATAAGAGCGTGGTCAAAATAAAATCGCTGACACCATGATTTCGGATACTTTTATAAAACGCCCGGTCACCGCCATCGTTATATCCATCGTGATTATTTTGGTAGGACTGCTGGCCATGTCGGTGCTTCCCATCAGCCAATATCCGGATATATCTCCACCCGTGGTTTCCGTTTCGGCCACCTATACAGGAGCGGACGCCCAAACCGTGGAGCAAACAGTAGCCACACCTATAGAAATTCAGGTCAACGGAGTCCCCGGCATGGATTACATACAAACGTCCAACACCAGTTCCGGGGCTATGAATATGAGTGTCAACTTTAAGATCGGAACAGATGTTGACATAGCCACCCTGGACGTGGAAAACCGTGCGGCCATTGCCTCTCCCTTATTGCCACAGGAAGTCAGCCGTTTGGGCGTGGTTGTCCGGAAAAGAAGCCCCAGTATCTTGTTGCTGGTGGCATTGTTTTCGCCGAACGGATCTCATAGTATTCCCTTTTTGGACAACTATACCAACATCTATATCAGGGATGCCTTGCTTAGGGTGCCTGGCGTTGGGGATGTCATTTCCAGGGCGGATGATTTCAGTATGCGGGTATGGCTGAAGCCGGATAAGATGGCTCAATATAACCTGACGGCTGGAGATATTTCCAGTGCTTTACAGGAACAGAACGTGCAGGTGGCGGCAGGAGCCGTTGGGGCTCCTCCACAGATCGGAGGCCAGCCATTTGAATACAATGTGTATGTAAACGGTCGCCTTAGCCAGGTTCCGGAATTTGAAAATATAGTGGTCAAAACCCAGCCCCAGACCCATTCGCTGATTTACCTCAAAGACGTGGCCAGGGTAGAGCTGGGCAAATATTCCTATTCCAGCAATTCCTTTGTAGACAGCAAAAGGGCTTCGTATTTATTGGTCTATCAAACACCTGGGTCCAACGCCATACAGGTCGCTAACGGAATTTATGCTACCATGGCAGAGCTGAAGAAAGCTTTTCCCTATGACGTGGATTACGTCGTCCCATTTGAGTCTGTATCGGTCGTGAAGGTTTCCATAGATGAAGTACAGACGACCTTGTTGGAAGCTTTGGGGCTGGTGGTCCTGGTGGTATTTATCTTTTTGCAGACCTGGAGGGCAACCTTGATCCCGGTGCTAGCCATTCCGGTTTCCATCATAG
Source organism: Beijerinckiaceae bacterium (assembly GCA_903970475.1). GTDB lineage: Bacteria > Bacteroidota > Bacteroidia > Chitinophagales > Chitinophagaceae > Dinghuibacter. The sequence continues at coordinate 3,394 of CAJCIQ010000153.1, read as the reverse complement.
GCACCTTTTCTTTTTTTATTCCCTTGAACTTCTCGATCAATACCCTGACCCTGTTTGGATTTGTACTGGCCATCGGGATAGTCGTGGATGACGCCATTGTGGTGGTGGAAGCGGTACAACATTACATGGAAGAGGAGCATATGGAGCCGGAAGACGCGGTGGAACACGCCATGAAGGACATTTCTGCCCCGGTTATTGCCATTGCCCTGATCCTGGCGGCGGTATTCATTCCTGTGGGCTTTACCCCAGGTATTGTAGGTCGCATGTATCAGCAGTTTGCCATCACCATTGCTGTGTCGGTGATCATCTCCGCATTTGTGGCCCTGTCCCTTACCCCTGCACTGTGTAAGCTGATCTTAAGAAAGACGAAAATGAACAAGGATTCCAAAGGGATAAACCGGCTGTTCTTCAAGTTCAATGATTGGTTTGCCCGGGTGTCTAACCGGTATACGAATATGGTGAAGCGCTGTATCAAGTATTCCTGGGTCATGGTGATCCTGCTGATCGGCATTTTTATAGTGACCATATTCCTGTTTAAAAAGAAACCCACTGGTTTTATACCCCAGGAGGATGAGGGTCGCCTGTATATCACTTTTGAATTGCAGGAAGCTACCTCCACGGCCAAAAGCCTGGAAACCTTGTTGAAAATGGAAAAGGTCCTGGCCGACGATACGACTGCCGTACTTCATTATGCTGCCTTGGGTGGCTATAATGTGGTTACTGCGGCTGCTAAATCCAATAGCGGTACTATTTTTTGCCAGCTCAAGCCCTGGGACGAGCGCAAGGATGAATCCTTGCAAATGAATGCGGTCCGGGCCGATTTGCAGGCCAAGTTCAATAAGGTGGTTCCGGAAGCTACCGTGGTGGTGATCGGTCCTCCAGCCATACCTGGCTTGGGGGCTACAGCAGGGTTCACCTTCATGCTGGAGCAGAAATCGGCAACTGGCGATATTCAGGAATTTGCCAGGGTGGTCAATAGCTATATAGGGGCCATCAATAAAAGGCCGGAGATTGACAGGGCGTTCTCATTTTTCACGGCTAAGACGCCGGGTTATCAATTGACGGTAGACCGGAAAAAAGCCAAACAATTGGGGATTGCTGTAGGTGACGTATTTACCGCCCTACAGACCTTTTTAGGCAGTCAATACGTCAATGACCTGACGCTGTATGGGAGGACCTTTCACGTGGTAGCTCAGGCCGATACCTTATACAGGGGAGACTTGGGTCAACTCGATAAATACTATGTCAGAAACAGCCAGGGCGCCATGGTTCCCCTCTCAACCGTACTTTCCAGTAAAATCATTGAAAGTGCGCCATTGATTACCCACTTCAACCTATTCCGTTGTGCAGAAATCGATGGGCAGGCAAAAGCTGGCTTTAGTAGTGGGGAAGCCATTAATGCGTTAAAGGAAGTGGCCGCTCAAAATCTCCCTGCCGGATACGGGTACGAATTTTCAGGCCTGAGCCGTCAGGAAGTCTCTCAGGGCTCCAGCGGCTCTTACACATTTGCAGTGTCGATTATATTTGTCTTCTTGTTCCTGGCTGCGCTGTACGAAAGCTGGTCGGTACCCTTTGCGGTACTCATGGCTGTTCCCATTGGCGCTTTTGGGGCTATCGTGACATTAACGCTCATACCATCCATATCCAATAGCGTCTACGCTCAGATCGGGTTGATTACCCTCATTGGACTAGCTGCAAAGAATGCTATTCTTATCGTGGAGTTTGCCAAGGAAAGGGTGGATGGAGGCATGGAGTTGATTCAAGCTACCCTGGACGCGGTTAGGGTCAGGCTGAGACCTATCCTCATGACCTCCCTGGCCTTTATCCTCGGGGTTTTACCCCTGGCCTTTGCTTCCGGGGCAGGTGCTGTTTCCCGAAAGACCATTGGATGGACGGTTTTCGGAGGAATGCTGGCAGCCACTTCCCTGGCCATTTTCTTTGTGCCTGTGCTCTACGTAATGATCATGAAAGTGGCTTACAAGAAGGAATTTGCCAAACGCAAACAGAACCCTGGTGTTCCGGGTGCTGGTGATCATGGAGACCAGCCTAACGTGCCGCCTCCAGCGCACTAGCGCCTTTTCACCAGCGTGAGCCTTGGGACTTCGGTGAAGAGCCTGAGCCAGAGGCCCCGGCTTTTTTTACCGGGGCTGAGGGCTGTATGCTCTCCACACGGAACGCTGCCCAGGGTCAACACTGTTCAGCTAGAGGATCGTGTTTTTGTTTCTGGATGCAAATCCCTTACTTTTACACCCCATTTATCCTTTTTTTACCGCGTATGGCTACAAAAGATAATCGACAATTCCTGGAGTTTGAGAAACCTATAAAAGAACTGTACGACCAGATTGCCCAGCTACAGCATATGGCGGAAAAGAATCCTAAAGTAGACTATCAGGCTTCTCTCCAGCAATTGGAATCTCAGATACAGGAAAAAAGAAAGGAAATCACTGCTCACCTGACCAGCTGGCAAAGGGTACAACTAAGCCGTCATCCAGAGAGGCCCTATACTTCGGCCTATCTCAAACGGATGACGACGAATTTTGTGGAGTTGCATGGGGACAGGAATGTAAGGGACGACAAGGCTATGATTGGAGGGTTTGCACTGCTGGAAGGGGAAACGGTCATGTTCATCGGTCACCAGAAAGGGATCAATACCAAGATGAGGCAGCTTCGTAATTTCGGGATGTCTAATCCTGAAGGGTACAGGAAGGCTTTACGCCTCATGAAGCTGGCTGAGAAATTTAATAAACCCGTCGTTACCTTAATCGATACACCGGGAGCTTATCCAGGCCCCGAAGCGGAAGAAAGGGGCCAGGGAGAGGCCATTGCCCGGAACATCTTTGAAATGATGAAGCTGAAGGTCCCCGTGATCTGCGTCATCATCGGAGAAGGAGCCAGTGGCGGCGCCTTGGGCATTGGCGTTGGTGATAGGGTATTTATGATGGAAAATACCTGGTATACGGTTATATCTCCTGAAAACTGTAGTTCTATCCTTTGGAGGAGCTGGGACCAAAAGGAAAAAGCAGCGGAAGAACTAAAATTAACCTCCTCGGATATGTCCAGGTTCGGGTTAGTGGATGGGATCATCCCAGAGCCCTTTGGTGGCGCTCACTGGGATTATGACCAGGCCGCTGCAACCCTGAAAACCCAACTTGTTCAAACCATCAGGGAGCTGAAGCGACTCACTCCTGAAGAAAGAATAGAACAAAGGATTTCTAAGTTCTCCCAAATGGGATTCTACGACGAATTGCCTGCCTAACCGGATGTTACCGGCTGTCCACCAGATTTTTGTAATTTTGACTTCGTTACTACTGATATGCTTAGGACTCAATTGCGCGGGACAGGCACAGCCCTGATTACCCCCTTCCAACCAGACTTCCAGGTTGATTATACTGCC
>CAJCIQ010000152.1 GCA_903970475.1 Beijerinckiaceae bacterium | reverse complement strand
AAATAAATGGTATCCATCTTTGGTCTCAATCTGTTCTATAAGGAGCTCACCCGCCATAGGGATATGACTTAGCTGGGCTTGTAAGTCAAACAAGGGTGTGAGTGCATCTATTTCTTCGGAGTGCGGATGTTTTTGGTGTGGATTCCTTATCCGGTTCCCTGCTTCCTGGAACTTTTTCCTGAGTTTCACCCCGAGGTTGGCAGACAGGGGCATCCGGCCCCCATTCCAACTAGGCACCAGGGCTTTTTTAGCGTTGGATTTACGGACGAGGACGGCCATATCCTTGATCATGACAAACTCCAGTACCCTTCCTGCCAGGGTAAACGCATCTCCAGGGTTGAGCCTGGAGATGAAGTATTCTTCTATCACCCCTACATATCCGCCAGTAATGAAGCGCACTTTCAACATGGAGTCACTGACGATGGTGCCGATATGAAGCCTATGCCTCATCGCTATCTTACGGGAGGTGATCCGGTAAATTCCTTGGGGATCAATGATGACCTTGTGGAACTCGTCGTACTGGTTCAGGGCTTGCCCCCCTTCGGTGATGAAACGAAGGAGTTGGTTAAACTCTTCCCTGGTCATTTCCCTGTACCCAAAGGTCCCGCGCACTTCCCGGTAAATGAGATCCGGGGCAAAGCCTTCTCCAATGGCCAGGGTGCACAAATATTGTATCAGTACGTCAAAGCAAAGCAGCATGGGGTCCCTGTTTTCCACAAAGGTTTCCGCTATGGCCTCCTTAAGCGCGGCGGCCTCTACCAATTCCAGGGAATGCGTAGGCAGGAAATAGATCAGGCTGGTGGCGCCGGGTTGGTGACCGCTTCTGCCTGCCCTTTGAAGGAAACGCGCTACGCCCTTAGGGGAGCCAACCTGTACGACCGTATCGACCGGCCTGAAATCAACACCTAGATCCAGACTGGCAGTTGTTACGACAGCTTTAAGCTTTCCCGTATGCAGGGACTCCTCGACCCAGTTTCTAAGTTCCTGTTCTATGCTGCCGTGATGCAGGGCCAGGACACCTGCCAGGTTAGGATTAACCTCCAGCAAAACCTGATACCAACGCTCACTCATGCCCCTGGTATTGATAAAGAGTAGGGTGGTGCCACTGGCTTCTATGATGGGCAATACTTTATCCACCATCTTGATGCCCAGGTGCCCGGCCCAGGGATATTTTTCTATTTCATCGGGGATAACGGAAATTACCTTGACATTTTTTTCGAGGTCGGCTCTTACTATGAGGGGATCTATCTCCGTTGGAAGCAACACTTCCGTAGCTTCTTCCAGGTTTCCTATGGTGGCGCTGATGCCCCAGGTTTGCAATCGGGTACGCTCTTTTAGCCCACGCAGCCGGCTGAGTGCAAGCTCTACCTGCACGCCTCGTTTGGATCCAAGCAATTCATGCCATTCGTCCACGGCTATCAACCATAGGCTCTCAAATAGGGGGTGATATCCTTTTTGGGCCAGCATCAGGTGCAGGCTTTCAGGGGTAATGACCAGAATTTCCGGTAAGTGCCGCTTTTGCCTGGTTCTTTCGGCGGGATCGGTATCGCCATTGCGGATGCCAACTGTCCAAGGAATACCCAGGGTTGCCAAGGCTTGTTCCATGGCTCTGCCCAGATCTTTAGCCAGGGCCCTCAAGGGGGAAATCCACAGCATCTGAAGCCGACCGGGCGCCTTACGTGCATAATCATCGGGATGCTCGTCTATGTATTTGATCAGGCAGCCCAGGAACACGGAATAGGTTTTGCCAAATCCTGTGGGTGCATTGACCAGCCCGGAACGTCCATCGTGGATGTGTTCCCAGGTCTGTTCCTGAAAGGCAAAGGGTTGCCTCTCTTCGGAAGCCAGCCAGTTCCGTATGATGCGATAACCGTGCGATTGATCCAGGGACATAAGGGAGCATTAAAGGTACGACTTCAGCGCGGGGCGCCGAACCAGGTGGCCAGCGGCCTATGGATGGGCCTGCGCTGGGTCTTGAGGTCCGGCCCCATACAGACGAAGCATATCTTTGAGATCTTCCAGGGTATTGATCTCGCTGACTGGTTTGTCTTTGCGCCAGCGGAGGATGCGGGGAAAACGAAGGGCTACACCGGATTTGTGCCGGTTGCTGGCTGCTATTCCTTCGAACCCGATCTCGAATACCAGCGCTGGCTTAACTGTGCGTACGGGGCCGAATTTTTCCAGGGCATTGGCTTTTACATAACGGTCAACTTCTCCCATTTCTGCGTCGGTTAGTCCTGAATAAGCCTTGGTGAAAGTTACCAACTGATCACCGGATCGTACGGCAAAAGTGTAGTCGCTGTATAAATTACTACGCCGTCCATGACCTTTCATGGCATAGACGAGCACGGCATCAATACTCAAGGGATCTGTTTTCCATTTCCACCAGTCACCCCTTTTGCGTCCGGTTTGGTAATTGGATGATTTGCGTTTGAGCATGATGCCTTCTGCATGCGCGTCCCTGGCGTCCTCGCGAATACGGGAAAGTGTTTCCCAGGAATCAAATAAGATATTGGGTGAAATGCGCAAAACCGGATGGTCCACATTTGATACAATCTCCTCCAGTTTTTTTCGGCGTTCCGATAGTGGATGATTTCGGAAATCCTGGCCTTCATATTCTAAAAGGTCATAAGCCATGAAGACGACGGGCGCTTCCTGGAGTTGCTTTTTGGTGACATTCTTGCGGCCTATACGGGTTTGAAGGGCACTAAAAGGGAGTGGTAACCCTTCTTTAAAAGCTAGTATTTCTCCATCCAGGACCGTTAAGGATGGAAGCAGCCCTGCCAGTGGATCGTATTCCGGAAATTTTCCTTCCATCAATTCTTCTCCCCTGCTCCAAATAAACAACTGCTCCGCTCTATGAATGAATTGGCCTCTGATCCCATCCCATTTCCATTCTGCCTGCCATTGGTCTGGGCTGCCTAGTTCTGTTGGGGCTTCCTCCAAAGCATAGGCCAGGTAAAACGGATATGGTTTGGAAAAGTCTCCTTTTGCCGCACTCTGGTTGACCAGTGTTGAAAAGGAGGTAGTGGCCGGATCCCAGTTCCCGCCAATCAAGTGTTGGAGCTTGTCGGGGTCTTCCGAAAGGGAGGAGGCTAAGGCCTGGATCATCAGGCGCTGAGAGACGCCTATCCTGAAACTGCCGGTGATTAATTTATTGAAGACAAAACGCTCTTCTTTAGTCAGCTCCTTCCACGCTTGTACAACAAAGGTCCGCTTCTCTTCTTCAGAGACCGTGCGTAAAGCGGAAAGCGATTCGATATAGTAGGAGAGGGAGTTGGTACTGGTGCTAACGGCCTGGGTGTCGGTAAGCAACGCTATGGTTTCGGCCAGATCCCCCACTGTGTGGTAACATTCTTCAAATAACCATATCGGTATCCCGCTTAATTCAGCGCACCATAGTCCGAGCAATCCTGAAGGTATGGATCTTTTAGGCCTGCGCCCACTGAATAAGGCAATCACCCAGACTTTGTCTTTGTCGCCGGCTTGGGAGAAATAAGTAGATAAGGCTTCCAGCTTATCATTGGTCTTCGTTGCTGAGCCCAGTTCTGAAACTAATTGAGCGAATGAGCGCATCTTTGAAGGTTTAGGTGTTTGAATCGGGGTTGGCGTCTGAGGGGAGTGGGTCGTCGGTATCGGTCCGCTCGTCTGATCGCAGAGGGTCGTCGGCAACCGGCCGGAGCGCTTCCGGCTCTGGGGGGAGCTCTTCCTCCCCTTTGTACTCGGTAGCTAATTCCCTGGCCTGTATGCCATCCGTTTCCCTCAGATACCGGCTGAGGACCGATTGGAAACCATGGGTGACCAATACCTGAGAGGCCCCTGTGGCCCGTATGCTGCTCAGTAGTCCTAACCAGTCTGCGTGGTCGCTAAGGGCAAACCCCGCATCGGCATTGCGGCGGCGAACATTACCCCTGACCTGCATCCAGCCGCTGCATACACCCAGCGCATAGGGCTGGAATCTATGCAACCAGGGGCTATCCGCTACAGAAGGGGGGGCGATGACGACCTGTCCTTTATAAGGTCTGGCTATATCGGAGGGATGGATACGCTCAACGGGCGGTAACTTCCAACCAGCAGCCAACAAGGTTTCCTGAACATTCCATATGGCGCCATGGACAAACAAGGGTATGCCAAGGCTACCCAATTGTTGTATCAATCTTTGCGCTTTGCCCAAGCTATAGGCCAGCAGGACAGAGGTTATTCCGGACTGTTGGTTCTTGGCTATCCAGGTGGCCATTCGCTCAAACAATGCTTCCTGGGGTTCCCATGCATATATGGGAAGGGCAAAGGTGGATTCTGTAATGAAGCAGTGGCATGGGATGGGTTTGAAGACGCCAGACAAGCCATCGTTTTCAGTTTTGTAATCACCACTCACGACCCAGGTTTCCCCTTTATGCTCCACCCTTACCTGGGCGGACCCAATGATATGACCCGCCGGATGGAGGCTGACCCTGGCCTCACCAATGGTTAGCGTTTCGCCGAAGGGCAAGCCTTGACAAGAAATATCTTGCCCCAACCGTAAGCGCAATAAAGGAATGGAATCCGGGTGGCAGAGGTAGTGCATACTCCCTGGGCGGGCATGGTCGCTATGGGCATGGGTGATGACTGCCCTGGGGACAGGCTTCCATGGATCTATATAAAAATCCCCTGCCGGACAGTATAAGCCTTGATCGGTATGTTCAATAAGGGACATGCCTCCTTGAAGTTACTGCAATCTGGTCACTGCACCATTTTGTACCCTCAGGATATAGATATGCTTGTTCTCGAAATAATCGGGAATCCCAGCGGGGCTATGCAGGAATACCGGTTTGATGTTGTAGGTAGCATAGAGCTGAAAGGTGGTGTCTGCTGCATGGGACATGAGGTTTCCCGGATAGTGCAGTAACAGCGTGGTGAACAGGTAAGTGCTTTCGTATCCCCTATAGGCCATGTCCCCTGGTTTCGTATTGGTCAGCGTGTTGAACCGTTGAGCCATGCTTGGGGTGGAGGCGGTGCTATCCGCTTCCGGAGTTATAAAACCGGTAGAGATCAGGTAAGGCATGTTTCTTAATTCCGAAGACTGAAGAGCCCGGATTCCAGACCAGTTGGGCATACCCACCAGGGTCATGGGGTAAGACCCGGAAAGGCCATTGCAGGCTTTTACCAAAGCGGTGCTAAAGGCCTCATCCAAACTACCGCCTATGATGACACTGATTCGATTGGAGTCCATATTTTGGGCCAGCAACGCGCCAGACACGGTGTCTGAAGCTGTAATGGTAATAATGGGTAACAGCGGCTTCCCATTGTTGTCGTTGAGTTGTTTGAAATAATTTTCCAGCCTGTCTTCCATGGCGCCAGGTTTGCGCACATAGAGGATTTGGTCGGTGGGGTGATTCTTAAGGATGAAATGATATATTCCTTCGCAATGGGTTTGAAGGGTGGGATTAAGGATGATTAAGAAAGGATTGGCGCTGATGCCTCCGTCATTGGGATAGGTGGCAGAAATAAAAGGTACGTGTACGGCCCCTGCATATTGGGCCAGCATCTGGTAATCGGTGCCGCTGACGCTTCCAATAATGAGTTGGACGGAATCCAGGGTATGGCTGGATATTAATGTTGAAATCGAACCTGAAGTGGATCGGGTATCGTAGAAATAGTATTGAAGGGACTGGTTGGAGGCCTGGAGGGTATCCAAGGCCAGGCGTGCGCCTTCTGCGAACTCAAGGCCTGGGAAGGCATATTTAGGCGGTTGATTGCCCAATCTGTAATTGCCGCTGGCGTCGAAGGTAGAGTCCAGATACAGCGGCGCCAGCACCGCAATCCGTATGGAAGATGGTTCAGACTGAGCTTGCACGGATACTGCCGGAGCAGAAGCCAATAAGGTTAAAATAAGCAGGTAACGAATCATATTATTCCCATTCAATTGTAGCCGGAGGCTTAGAGCTGATATCATATACCACCCGGTTAATGCCCCGGACGTTGTTGATGATCTCATTAGACACCTTTGCCAGAAAATCATAAGGCAAATGTGCCCAGTCGGCAGTCATTCCATCTACGGAGGTCACCGCACGCAGCGCCACCGTGAACTCGTAAGTTCGCTCGTCACCCATTACCCCAACGCTTTTCACGGGTAAAAGGATGGTGCCTGCCTGCCATACGGAATCGTAAAGACCGCTTTCTTTCAGCTCCCTGGTATAAACTGCATCAGCATCTTGCAATAACCGTACCTTCTCTTCGGTAACTTCTCCTAAAATCCGGATCGCCAGTCCAGGACCGGGGAAAGGGTGACGGAACAGCAACTCTTTGGGGATGCCTAACTCCAGGCCTACTTTTCGAACTTCATCTTTGAACAGGAATCGTAAGGGCTCTATCAGAGACATATGCATACGCTCCGGAAGGCCGCCTACATTATGATGGGATTTAATGGTCACGGAAGGCCCATGTACGGATATGGATTCAATCACATCGGGGTAGATGGTCCCTTGGCCCAGCAATTCTACGCCTTGAACCAGTTTAGCTTCCTGCTCAAATACTTCGATGAACAGTCCTCCAATGATCTTTCTTTTTTCTTCTGGATTGTCTTTGCCGGCCAGTTTGGTATAAAACAGGTTCTTGGCGTCTACTCCTTTTACGTTCAAGCCCAGAATTTTATACGTATCCAAGACCTGGGTAAACTCGTCTTTTCTTAAGACCCCGTTGTCCACGAAGATCCCATATAATCGATCTCCGATGGCCCTGTGTATGAGGGTGGCTGCAACGGTGGAGTCTACACCTCCACTAAGGGCCATGATTACTTTGCGGTCTCCTATTTGTTGTTTGAGGTGAGCCACGGTTTCCGTAACAAAGGAAGCAGGCGTCCAGTCACCATGACAAGCACAGATATTGAACAGGAAATTGCGCAGTATCTTCTTCCCCTCTACAGAGTGGTAAACTTCCGGGTGGAATTGCAGGCAATATAAGGGATGGGCCAGGCCTTCGGCTTTGAAGGCGGCTACCGGAATGGAATCGGTAGTGGCCAGTATTTCAAAGTGTTCAGGAAGGGCAACGATGGAATCTCCATGGCTCATCCACACCTGAGAAGAAGCGGATACGCCCTTCAGCAGGGGATCTTCCGGGTGTGAGGTGTTGGAAAGGATGGCTCTTCCAAATTCGCGCTTATTGGATTTGGCTACCGTTCCGCCGAATTGTTTGGCCGTTAATTGCGCACCATAGCAGACGCCTAAAACGGGTAGGTCATTGACAAGGGCAGCTATATTAACTTCGGGGCTGTTGGGGTCATTGACAGAAAAGGGACTGCCGGAGAGTATCACACCTTTCACACTGGGATCCTGGGAGACAGGCTTATTGAAGGGTTGGATTTCACAATACACGTTGAACTCACGGACGGCTCTGGCAATAAGTTGGGTATATTGGGAGCCAAAATCAAGAATCAAGATCTTTTCTGTCATGGTGGTGCAAAAGTAAGAAAGAATGGCCTTTTTTTTCGATCTTGTGTGCTAGGACCACCTTCCCCTATATAGATAAAACCTAATCTAATGAGACCAATACTACGCTTAACAGGCTTTCTATGCCTGGCTTTTATCAGTTTTAGCAGTTGTCAAGACATCCAGGGCAACGGTCACGTCATCACCGAGACCAGAACCGTGGGCACTTTCCATTCTATCAGCGCCAAAGGATCTATGGATATTTACTTGATTCCCGTGAGCAGCCCTTCGGGAGATTATCAAATTAAACTGGAGGGAGAAAGCAATGTCCTCCAATACATTCAAACCCATGTGGATGGAGGTACCCTTGTGCTGGATACCAAGAGCGGATTCAACGTCAGCACCCATGGGGATCTCAAAGCTTATATCAACGTTCCTCAGCTAAAAGATGTCAACCTTTACGGGTCCGGGGACATTATTGGAAAGGATACGTTGTTCAGCGATGATAAAATGGGGTTTGGACTCTACGGATCCGGGGATGTAAAAGTTGCCGTCCATGCGCCTGAAATAGAGGGTAATCTGCTGGGGTCAGGCAAGTTGGATCTGGCTGGGTACACCCAGGATCTGTCTGTATCCATCACGGGTAGTGCGGACTTTGCCGGGGAAAGCCTCAAAGCGGAAAATGCCAAAATATCCATCATGGCCAGCGGAGATGCCACGGTCTATGCCAGTGTAAAACTAGACGCTAACATTATGGGCAGCGGGGATATTTATTACTACGGTAATCCTGCCACCGTTACCAGAAGCGTGAAAGGGTCCGGAGAGGTGACTAAAAAAGATTAGAAGCTTTTGCGGGCCGCTCAGGCCCGGGTTGTGAAAAATAAGGGGGCCAGCCGGTCGCCGATTAATCACTGAAGTCTGTACACCGGATAGCGCATATGCTCCGGCTCGTAATAAGGAGAATGTTTGTATACGAAATCCAGTTGGGCTGCCCCGCTGGCTGCAAATTTGGGGTCGGCTGCCCTGCGTTCATCCAACTGGGCCTTCAACTCCGGATGGGCAACCAAATATTGGGCGGCCAGGTCTTCCCAGCGATAAGCGCTATAGCCTTCTTTTTCCTGTAATATGGCGTCAAAGAAGTTCCAGGAAAAGAAAGAATCGTCTCCGGTAGGTTCCAGCATTTCCACCACATAACGGTCGGTGGCATAGCCCATGGGGATAAACCAATCCCCTTTCCGGAAATGCAGGGTTTGCGTTGACGTGCTGACGCTTACCTGGGAATTGCGATGGTGTTTTTCGTATGGACGGGAAGTGGAGGTATATTTTTCTATCCGATAGACTTGTACACTCATGGTGGTATCCCTTTTCAGGGGGTGCATGGGTACGCCATTGAGGGCCAATAGATCCGTCACAGCATGCCAACCCTGGGGAATCAGGTAGGCATTGGGTTTGGACACGCTGTCCACGGTATTGAAGTAGTTGAATAATTTGACGTCCTTTTCGTAGGGACGGGTATGGTCATAGTACATCCTAGGCAACCCGCTTACGCCTGAAGGTTTGAAGTCGGCCGTATAGCCCTTAAAATCTACCAAATCCCAGCGGGTGGAATCTGGCTTCCAGGACAATCCGAAAGTTTGCTCGCGGGCAATGGCAACCCTGTCGGCTTCGCGTGCTTGAATGATTTCAGTGGCGTGGATCCCAGCCTCGTTAAACATGATGTTCATCAACCGGTAGGTCGACCTTACCCTGGAAGCAAAGGGCTTCAGCATATGGGTTTCCGGCATGAAACTCAGGGTTTGAAACAGGGCAGCATATCCGGAAGAATACCGGGGTTCATCGTAAAAAGCATCCCAGCCTTTATCGGGATTGGAGTCTTCAAAATTCACATAAGGCGTCATTTGATCTCCCTGGGTCTTCATATCGGAGAACAGGGCCGGTGCATACAGGTCATGGAGCACATGTCCGGTTTGGCCCCCCAGCTTATCGTGCTGGGTAGAAAGGAGAGTCATAACATGCTGATAGTCAGCTCCATCACTGACATGGTTGTCAATGAGGATGTGTGGATCTACCCAATGGAATATCTTGGCAAAACTCACCGCATTGCGGCTGTCACATTTGGTAAAATCTCTGTTGAGGTCCAGGTTTTGGGCATTGCCCCTGAATCCGTAAGCGATGGGGCCTTGCTGGTTGGGCCTGGAGTATTCATTCCTGTCCAGGGACCCTCCGATATTATAAAGGGCAATCACAGCCAATCCTACGTTGTCGGGAATATGCACCTTCTGTTCAAGGATGTCTCTGACCAGCATCATGGAGGCATCAATGCCGTCCGGTTCACCTGGATGGATCCCGTTATTGATCAGGATCACGACCTTGCCTTCTTTGTGCCAGGTCTGGGGATCCAGGGCTCCGTGGTTGGTATACAGCAGAAGATGTAAGGGATAACCCGCATCCGTAGGCCCCATAGGGAGCATGCGTACTTTTCCGGGATAGTGGGCCACCAGCGCCTTGTAGTAGGTAATACAGCTATCGTAGGTGGTAGTGGCCAGGCCGCCGGATTTTTCAAAAGGGGTCGTAAAAGACTGGGCAGCAGCTGAGGTCAAAAGGGTTAAAGCCAGCAGGGATGCAAGCATCGATTTCATACGAGCAATTTTGAAGGATAGGCCTTGAGGGGGGCCAAAAGCAAAAGTCCCTCAATATGGGGACTTTTCCATTAGTTATAGACAAACTTTCCAGGAGCGGTTATGGATCCAGGTAGTTATGCTAAGCCATTTACACGCTTTGCCAACTTGCTTTTCAGGTTGGAAGCTTTGTTCTTGTGGATGATGCCTGTTTTGGCCATTTTGTCGATCATGGAGATCACATTGGGCAATTCCCCTGCTGCCGCGGCCTTTTCAGTGACTGCTTTCAGGTCGCGGATAGCGTTACGGGTCGTTCTACCCTGGTAACGATTTCTTTCCCTGCGTTTTGCAGCCTGACGTACATCTTTTTTTGTTGCCTGATGATTAGCCATGAGTCACTATTAATTTTTTTGTCCTGGTAAATTTAGGAGGGCAAAGGTATGTCTTTTGATAGAAAAACCAAAACCTCATTCCGAAAAATAATACATAAAAGGTGAAAAGGTCAAGGTAGAGTCAATATTATGATGTTTTTTTGACCGATATTTGCAGGGCAATTCGTACCAAAAAAAAGAGGAAACTCTTGAATAACAGCGCAATATATGCGATTTGCTTTCAAGTTATTGAAGGTTGTTCCTATTGGTCAAACGGACTTTAATTATTGACGAATGAAAGATTTCTCGTACATCACTCAGTCGCATCCGGCTTATGTAGAAGGGCTTTATCAGGATTACGTAGAGGACCCCCAGCGTGTAGATCCAGAATTCAGAAAATTTTTTGAAGGATTTGATTTCGCCCTTTCTTCCCAAAATGGGAGTGCCAAAGCGGGGGCTAGCATTGATGCGGGACTACTGACGAAAGAATTTGCGGTCTATCAGCTCATCGAGGCCTACCGTAAGAAGGGGCATCTGGTGGCTAAAACCAATCCCATCAGGGAAAGGAAGGATAGGCATGCTAACCTGGATCTTAAGTATTTTGGTCTCAGTGATGCGGACCTCAATACCGCCTTTGAGGCGGGGAAATTCGTCAACCTGGGAAAAACCAGCCTCCAGAACATATTGACCTTCCTCAAGAAGGTGTATACTGGTTCTGTGGGTATTGAGTTTACCTACATCAACAGCCCCGAGCAACTGGAGTGGATGACCAAAGCCGTGGAATCGGATTTGCAACAGCCTTTCAACCTGGACCAAAAAAGGAACATCCTGGCAAAACTCAACGAAGGGGTCATCTTCGAAAAATTCCTGCATACCAAATATATAGGTCAGAAGCGTTTCGGTCTGGAAGGAGGTGAAGGTACCATACCGGCCCTGGATGCCATTATACAAACAGGGGCTGAATATGATGTTCAGGAAGTAGTCATCGGTATGGCTCATAGGGGGCGATTGAATATCCTGGCCAATATCATGGGCAAGACCTATGAGCAGATCTTCAGCGAATTTGAAGGTATAGTACCTACAGATACCACCATGGGTAGTGGGGACGTGAAATATCACCTGGGTTTCAAAGGGGAATATATTGATGAGAAAAGCGGCAAAAAGGTAAACCTGCAACTTTGTCCCAATCCCTCTCACCTGGAAGTAGTAGACCCGGTAGTCATTGGGTTTACCCGTTCCAAAGCTGACGTGCTCTACGAAAGCGATTTCGATAAAATACTGCCCATCCTCATCCATGGGGACGCCGCCGTTGCCGGCCAGGGTGTGATCTATGAATTGCTCCAGATGAGCAACCTCAGGGGATATTACGTGGGAGGTACCCTCCATTTTGTCATCAATAACCAAATTGGTTTTACCACCGATTTTGACGATGCCCGCAGTGCTGATTATTGTACCTCCATTGCCTCTATGGTAGAGGCTCCTGTGTTTCACGTCAATGGAGACGATGCGGAGGCCGTGGTCAAGGTATCCCAGATAGCTACCAAATTCCGTCAGAAGTTCAATAAAGATATTTTTATCGACATGGTTTGCTACCGCAGGCATGGACATAATGAAGGCGATGAGCCTAAGTTTACCCAGCCTCAGTTGTATTCCCTCATAGATAAGCATCCCGATCCCCGGGAAATGTATACCCAGTACCTGCTCCAAAATGGAGAAGCAGATGCCCAGGATTTGGCTAAGGAAATGGAAAAAAACTTCTGGGATGATTTGCAGAAGCGCCTGGATGAGGTGAAGCAACATCCCAAACCTTATACCTTCCAAAAGCCTGAACTGGAATGGCGGGCCCTGAGAAAGGCCCAGGCCGCTGATTTTGAACAGTCCCCTGATACAGGAATTTCTGAAGAGGCCTTTAAGGAAGTGTTCAATGGCATCATGAAATGGCCTGCTGACTTCAAACCTTTGCGTAAGGTTGAAAAGCTGCTTCAGGATAAGATAAAACTCTTTGAAACCGAAAGGAAGGTGGACTGGGCGACAGGAGAATTGATGGCTTATGGCACGCTGCTGCTGGAAGGCAAGGACGTACGCCTCAGCGGTGAAGACGTAAAACGCGGGACCTTCTCCCATCGTCACGCAGTGATCTACGACGAGAATACCAATGCCGAATACAACCGGCTGAATCAAATACACCAACCCCAGGGTACCTTCCGTATTTACAATTCTTTGCTCAGTGAATTTGCTGTTTTAGGGTTTGAATATGGATATTCAATGGGGAATCCAGGCGCATTGACCTTATGGGAAGCCCAATACGGGGATTTTGTCAACGGCGCTCAAACCGTCATCGACCAGTACATCAGCAGCGGAGAAGAAAAGTGGACCAATATGAATGGTATGGTGTTGCTCCTGCCCCATGGTTATGAAGGAGGGGGACCGGAACATTCCAGTGCCCGCCCGGAAAGATTCCTGCAAAATTGTGCGGAGTACAATATGGTCATCACCAATATTACCACGGCTGCCAACTTCTTCCATGCTTTGAGAAGACAGATTGCCTGGCCTTTCCGTAAGCCCATGGTAAACTTCGCTCCCAAGGCCAATTTGAGGCATTCCGGCGCATATTCCACCATGGATGAATTCACACAAGGGGGATTTAAGGAAGTGTTGGATGATCTCTATGTCGCTAAGGAGGACGTGAAAAAGGTATTGCTGTGTACCGGTAAAATCTACTTTGAACTGTTGGAAAAACAGCAAAAGGATAACCGCCGGGATATAGCTATTGTCCGTCTGGAACAATTGTATCCCTTGCCTTATCGTCAACTGGAGGCCTTGTACAAGAAGTATGCGGCAGCCACCTGGTTCTGGGTTCAGGAAGAACCCCTCAACATGGGGGCAGCCAGCTTCCTGCAAATGAACCTTAAAGCCATTCCCTTCGGCGTAATCAGCCGCCAAGCCAGCGCGTCAACGGCTACTGGTTATGGTAAGGTTCATGCCAGAGAGCAGGCGGAAATAATCAACACGGCTTTTACCATTTGATCGCCACGGATTTTTTGATCACGACCTGATTTGAACCGAAATAAGATTTTATGACCGATATTAAAGTCCCTACAGTAGGGGAGTCTATCAGCGAAGTTACTTTGACGAAATGGGTTAAGACGGCAGGTTCTTATGTAGAAAGGGATGAAGTGATTGCCGAACTGGAATCAGAAAAGGCGACCTTTGATCTCAATGCCCCTCAGGCAGGCATTCTCCAAACTAAAGTAGGAGAAGGGGATACCGTAAAGGTGGGAGATTTGGTAGCGACCATCGATGAGCAGGCTGTTAAGCCGGCGGGCTCCGCTGCTCCAGCGCCTTCCGCGCCCGCTTCGCCAGCTGTAGCGGCTTCTTCGGCCGCGGCAGTGACCACCGAAGCAAAGGCCGCTGGTAAGGGGGTGCTGGATATGAAAGTGCCTACTGTCGGAGAATCCATCTCGGAAGTAACCCTGGTTCGTTGGGTAGTTGCCGAGGGTGCGCTGGTCCGTAGGGATGAGGTCATTTGCGAATTAGAAAGTGAAAAAGCAACCTTCGAACTCAACGCAGAAGAAAGCGGGAAATTGATCCGGGTTGCTAAAGAAGGAGATACCCTGGCTATAGGAGACTTAGTGGCTAAAATCGATACCGATGTTGCGGTGCCTGTGGCTGCGGCTAAAGCGGCGGCTCCACAGGCCAATGCTGGTGCTCCGGCTCCTGTGGCCGCTCCGGTCCAAGGTTCCGCTGCTGCCGCTGGGACTGCGACTGGCGCCGGGTCTGGCCCAGCCGCTCCCAGCAATGGGGTTTCCGCCAAGCCAACGCCCCTGGCTGCTGCCATCATGGCCGACAAGCACGTGCCTTCCTCTGATATTACCCCTACCGGATTTCAGGGTCGCATCCTGAAAAGTGATGTAATAGAAGCCCTGACCCATCCGGGTAAAAAACCAGGATTGGTTGCTTTTGGCAGGGAAGAGAAGAAGGAGAAGATGAGCAACCTGCGTAAAACCATTTCCAGGCGTTTGGTGGAAGCCAAGAATACGACGGCCATGCTCACCACTTTCAATGAAGTGGACATGACCCGTATCAATGAAACAAGGGCTAAGTTCAAAGATAAATTCAAGGAAAAACATGGCGTTGGTCTGGGTTTTATGAGCTTCTTTACCAAAGCCTGCACGTTTGCCTTACAGGAATGGCCCGCTGTAAATGCTTACATAGATGGTGATTCCATTATCTACCATGATTACTGTGACATATCCATTGCCGTGAGTACGCCCAAAGGTTTGGTGGTTCCAGTTATCCGCAATGCAGAAAGTCTGGGCATGGCAGAAATCGAATCCAAAGTGATAGAACTGGCTACCAAAGCCAGGGATGGAAAACTGAGCATGGAAGAAATGACCGGAGGAACCTTCACCATTACCAATGGTGGGGTATTCGGTTCTTTGATGTCTACGCCCATTATCAATCCTCCTCAATCAGCCATCCTGGGGATGCATAAGATTCAGGATAGGCCAATGGTCATTAATGGACAAGTCGTTGTCCGCCCGATGATGTATATAGCGTTGAGCTATGACCACCGTGTCATTGACGGTAGGGAATCTGTGAGCTTCCTGGTAAAGGTTAAAGAACTCCTGGAAAATCCAGAATTGCTCCTGATCGGAAGGGATCCCGTAAAGACTTTACTGGAACTCTAAGGGCTTCCAGTCAATAAATAATTATACCGGCGCCCCGGATATTACGGGGCGTTTGTTTTTTGGGAATCGCTCATAATCAATTTAGCGATCCCAAAAAACGTTTAATGATGGACCTTACGGATGCCCGTAATGGCACGACCGAGACGATCTCCGGTGGAGACCGGCGAAGGTCCGCCCGTGGCGCCGTTATTACAGCAATTTCGCGGCAACCTGTTGCCAGTTGTCCACGCGTTCAAACCGGGTTTCAGCTACATTATGGTGGGCCGAATAAAGATAGGTCTTGGCACCCACGAGATGGGTGAAGTTTTTAGCCCTGTCGTCTATCATCAGGTCCGTCTGGACGACAGATTTATCCCCGCACAGGCAATACTGCCGCCAATTCAGGAAGGGACAGAACTCATCCAGCCACTCAACCTTGTCCTTAAGGCCATTGGGAAATTCCATGGCTGCGCTCACGATGAATACCCTATATTTCTGGTTGAGTTCTTTAACGACATCGATGGCATATGGAAACGGCTCCAGGTACCTGAAGAACCCGGGACTGTTTAAATATCGTTTCACTACACCCGCATGCGCTTCTGGAATGGCATTGCGGAACTCAACTCCATGTAATTGTTCCTCGGAAAGCCGGTGTCCGAATTCTCTTTCATACCAATTGTTGATCTCTTTGGTTGTGTCTGCCATGGTCTCGTCCATGTCGATAGCTAAGGTTAACATTGTGCGCTGATTTTCTCGTTTAAAGTTCCTTAATTTGTGCCAATCATACGCACATGTCTCCAAAAAAAAGTATTGTAATCTTGCTGGGATGCTTTTCCTGTCTGCTTTCTGTGGGAAATGTCCGTTCTCAAACAGTAGTGAAACCTACTTCATCTATTTACCATGATGGATGGATGGATCTGAACAAGAACGGGAAAGAGGACATTTATGAGGATCCCTTACAGCCATTGGATGCTCGTTTGGATGACCTGATTTCCCAGATGAGCCTGGAGGAAAAAACTTGTCAGCTGGCTACACTCTATGGGTGGAAAAGGGTATTGAAGGATTCGCTGCCTACCGAGGATTGGTACCATGAAACCTGGAAGGATGGGGTGGCCAATATAGACGAGCACCTCAATGGGTTCCCTTATTCCTATAAGCCGGAAGGGCAGATTCCTATGGTAACGGAGGTGGTAGCGCATGATAAGGCCATGAATGAAGTCCAGCGTTTTTTCATCGAACATACCAGACTGGGCATTCCGGCTGATTTTACCAATGAAGGCATACGTAACGTAGAAGCCTATATGACGACCGGCTTCCCTACCCAACTCAATATGGGGATGACCTGGGATACAGCGTTGGTCCACCAGGAAGGATTGATAGAGGGCCAGGAAGCCAGGGCCCTGGGCTACACCAATGTATACGCACCCATCCTGGATGTGGCCAGGGATCAGCGTTGGGGGAGGTTGGAAGAGGTTTATGGGGAAGATCCCTACCTGGTGGCGAGGTTGGGCGTGGCTTTGGCTACTGGAATGCAGGACCATTATCAGATAGCGGCTACGGCCAAGCATTTTGCTGTTTACAGTGCCAACAAGGGAGCGCGGGAAGGTATGGCCCGAACCGATCCTCA
Organism: Beijerinckiaceae bacterium; assembly: GCA_903970475.1. Lineage (GTDB taxonomy): Bacteria > Bacteroidota > Bacteroidia > Chitinophagales > Chitinophagaceae > Dinghuibacter. The sequence goes on along the minus strand of CAJCIQ010000152.1, from coordinate 288 downwards.
GGTGGCGCCCAGGGAAGTAGAGGATGTGCTCCTCTATCCGTGGAAAAAGGTCATACAGGAGGCGGGTATACTGGGTGTGATGAGCTCCTATAATGATTATGATGGCATTCCCATATCTGGCAGCTCCTACTGGTTGGTGACTCGCTTGCGTAAAGAATTTGGATTCAAGGGTTATGTTGTTTCAGACAGCGATGCCTTAGAGTACCTGTGGTCTAAGCATCATGTGGCTAAGAACCTGAAGGATGCGGTGTATCAGGCATTCATGGCGGGCATGAATGTCAGGACCAC
>CAJCIQ010000151.1 GCA_903970475.1 Beijerinckiaceae bacterium | reverse complement strand
CTTACCCGTCCCGGCAGCAGCAGTCTCAACGGCATCACCGCCACTGATTTTCTGCACTCCAAATACCTCAACGACTACAACGCCAATGTGGGGCTGACCTGGGAGGCCGATATCTGGGGCAAGATCAAGAATCAGCAGTCCAGGGCGCTGGCGCAGTATCTGCAAACGGCCGAGGCCAAAAAACTGCTGCAGACGAATATCGTCTCCGGTGTTGCGGAAGGATATTATAACCTCCTGATGCTGGATGCGCAGTTGAAAATTGCACAAAATAACCTGGCCCTGGGGGACACCATTCTTCAAATGACCAAACTGCAAAAGGACGCCGGAGATGTTACGCAGTTGGCCGTAGAACAAGCGGATATCCAAAAGCAAGCCTCCGCCATCCTGATACCGCAGTTGGAACAAAGCATCACCATTCAGGAGAACGCCTTGAATATCTTGCTCGGAAGTGTTCCTGGTTCCATTCAAAGGGGAGCGGTATTGTTGCAGCAGCCCGTAGCCGATTCACTGGCCGCCGGTGTACCTGCTTCTTTGGTAAGCCGTCGCCCTGACGTGAGGGAAGCGGAGATGGCATTGGTCGCCGCCAACGCAAAAGTGGGCGTAGCCCAGGCCAATTTGTATCCAGGTCTCACCATTACCGCCGGGGGCGGATTGGACGCTTATAAAATTGGGAACTGGTTCAATATACCTGGTGCCTTATTTGGATTGGCCGGCGCAACACTTGTCGAGCCGATATTGGAAGGGCGTCAGCTCAAAACCCAGTATGAGGAAGCAAAGATTGCCAGAGAACAAGCGGTGATTGCTTTTCGTCAGAGCGTACTCAACGCCGTCGGTGAAGTATCCAATGCTTTGGTCACCCATCAGAAATTAAAGGATCAGGCTAAAATCGCCGACTACAGATTGTCGCAGTTGTTGCTGGCCATCAACCATGCCCAACTACTCTATCGCAGTGGTATGGCCAATTACCTGGAGGTCATTACGGCTCAGGGTAACTTGCTTTCGGCAGAATTGGATTATGCGGGTATACGTCGCCAGCAATTGTCCGCAGTCGTTGAACTCTACCGCTCATTGGGTGGAGGAACGAAATAACGGTTTGACAATAAAAGCAAAACAGGGCCCCTTTCCATGAAAGGGGCCTTTTGTATATATATAAAGTACTAACTTAGGAACAAATAGAACGATCTGATGAATAAAGGCCTACAGTTGGCAACGCTGATCATTGGGTGCTGCATCACCCAAATTTGTGCGGCTCAAACAAGTTTACCGATCCCCCGGAATATCCAAAAGGCAATCGATAAGGGGACCCGCACCACCACCGGCCAACCTGGACCGAATTACTGGCAGAATACCGCAGACTATACCATTTCTGTTTCCTTTAATCCCCAGACCAGGGAAGTGAGTGGTACAGAAAAAATACATTATATCAACCATAGCACTGACACCCTTCATTCTATGGTGTTTAAGCTCTATCCCAATCTCTATAAGAAGGGCGTAGAACGGTTGCAGGCCATAGATCCGGAAGATCTTACCGATGGCGTCACTATAAGCGACCTGACGATCAACGGTAAAGAGCCGGGCGGTGGTAACGCACACCGGCGTAGAAGAGCCGCTCCGGCTGGTACCAATCTGGAAATGGGCGTTGATCCCATTATGCCAGGCCAGTCTGCGGAGATTAGCCTCCATTGGTCCTATATCCTCAATAAGGGTTCCCATATACGTACGGGGGCAGTGGACAGCGGGGCTTATTTCATTGCCTATTTTTTCCCGAGGGTCGCCGTTTACGACGATATAGATGGATGGAACCGTTGGCCATACTGGGGTCCTCAGGAATTTTATAATGACTTCTGTCACTTCAACGTACAGATCACCGTGCCGTCCGACTATATGGTATGGGGTACGGGGACATTGAAGAACCAGGATCAGGTCTATACAGGGCCGGTTGCCCAGCGCATTAAACAGGCCGAGACTTCCGATGAAGTAATGACCATTTTCGATACGACGGACCTGGCTGCTGGTACCGTACTCCAGCACAGGGATTCCAATGTATGGGTCTTTGATGCCGGCAACTTGACTGACTTTGTATTTGCTACAGCTAATCATTATATATGGAAGGCCTCAAGCCTGGTCGTAGACCCTTCCACCGGCAGGCGTACCCGGGTGGATGCCGTCTTCAATCCAAAACACCAGGACTTCTATGAAGTGCCGGATTTTGCCCATAAGACGGTCGAGGCCATGAGCTATACTTTCCCCAAGTGGCCTTATCCTTATGCGCATGAGACCATTTTCGACGGGCTGGACCAAATGGAATACCCCATGATGGTTAATGATAATCCCCTTAGTGACCGTTCGGAATCCATAGAATTGACGGATCATGAGATCTTCCATACGATGTTCCCCTTTTACATGGGCACCAATGAAACCAAGTACGGATGGATGGATGAAGGCTGGGCGACGATAGGGGAGTGGATCATTTCCCCCATTATTGACAACAAGATCATAGACGAGTATGGGGTGCAGCCATACAGTAGGTCAGCGGGAACGGAAGAAGACCTGCCCATTATCACTTTGTCGACTGAACAGACGGGCACGTCCTACTACCTCAACTCATATCCCAAACCGGGGATGGGTTACCTCTATGCCAAAGACATGCTGGGGGACACCCTTTTCCTGAGGGGCTTACATCAATACATCCGCACCTGGAACGGGCACCACCCCATGCCCCTGGATTTCTTCGCTTCCATGAATAAGGGCTCCGGCAAAAACCTGGACTGGTTTTGGAAGCGTTGGTTTTACGACAATGGTATGCCTAACCTGGGTATCAGCAGCGTGCGCCGCACTTCAGGTAGCGCATGGGTAATCGACATCGTCAATAAGGGAGGAAAGCCCATACCCGTGGACCTGACCCTGGAATACAGCGATGGCTCCAAACAGACCATACACAAGAGCGTGGCTGTGTGGGAGAAGGCAGATACCTTGAGCCTCCCCGTTAGTACGGCTAAAACCATCAAAAAGGCAACCCTGGGCGGAACCTACAATTCCGATACAGACCCCGGTGATAATGTCTTTGACGTAAAATAACTTCCATGATCCAATTAGTATTGATCCGCCACGGAGAAAGCACCTGGAATAGGGAAAACCGGTTCACGGGTTGGACGGACGTAGACCTTTCCGAAAAAGGGGTGGCCGAAGCCCAAGCGGCTGGTAGGCACCTGCGGGAAGCAGGATTTCATTTTGACCTCGCATACACCTCCGTATTGAAAAGGGCCATCAAGACCCTGGATTATGCCTTAAATGAAATGGACCTGCTCTGGATTCCGGTAGAGAAAAACTGGCGGTTAAACGAAAGGCATTACGGGGCTTTGCAAGGACTCAATAAGGCAGATACGGCGGCTAAATTCGGAGCCGGGCAGGTGCATATCTGGAGGAGGAGTTACGATATTCAACCCCCGGCTTTGCTGCAAAGCGATCCCCGTTATCCTGGGAAGGACCCCCGTTATGCAGGGTTAACAGCCGATCAGCTACCACTTACCGAATCCTTAAAAGATACGGTCACCCGTTTCCTCGTATATTGGAAGGAGACCATTGTGCCCTCCATAAAAGAGGGGAAAAAGGTAATCATCTCAGCCCATGGCAATAGCCTCAGGGCTTTGGTCAAATTCCTGGAGCACATGACCGACGAAGAAATTCCTGACCTGGAAATTCCGACGGGCGTGCCCCTGGTCTACGAACTGGACGAATCGTTGGTTCCTATTCGAAAGTTCTATCTTCAGGATTAACGGCAGATATGAATAGAAAAATCATTCGAACGCTGATCAATGTAGTGATTTCAGTCTTTGTCCTCATGGTCATTGTACTGCTCATCTTCGATCAGTTTGTTCAGTTTCGGATGGACGACCGGGACCTAAGGAAGATTTTTGCTGAACGTCATCTAAGGCCTTATATCGGTTATTACTCCATTGATGACAGGAGGATCCGGTATTTGTCCATTGGAAAAGATACGTCCTGTACGATCCTTTTTATCCATGGAGCGCCCAGCTCCCTGAGCTACTGGAGAAACTACCTCATGGATTCTACACTCCTGTCCCATGCCCGCCTTTATGCGGTCGACAGGCCTGGGTACGGCTATTCCGGATTGGGAGATCCAGAGCCTGATATACAGAAGCAGGCTCAATTGCTAAAACCCCTGCTGGATAGTCTGCATTCCCTACATAGGCCTTTGGTGCTGGTTGGGGCCAGCTATGGAACTTCCGTAGCCTGTCGCTTGGTCATGGATAATCCCGGAGAAGTGGATGGGCTAGTGTTATCCGGGCCCTCACTTGGTCCAGGGCTGGAAAAGACCTTTTGGTTTACGCCCATCATAGAGAGCCCGTTACTGAGGTGGTTTATCCCCCGGATGTTTCAAAGCGCCAATACCGAGAAATTGGCCCATAAGCGCCAGTTGGAAAATATGTTGCCGCTTTGGGGAAATATTCGCATCCCCGTGATGTACATGCAGGGGGGTAAGGACGAACTCATCTACACCACTAACGCGGCTTTTGCGCGCCAGCATTTGGTCAACGTCCCTTACTTACGCATCGTCCTTTTCCCGGGCAAAGGGCATATCGTCTCCATCACCGAAAAGGATAAGGTGCAGGATTCCATCCTGGAGATGGTGCGCATGGTAACAACGGGTCAGCTACCTTCCAAATAACAGGCACAAAAAAACCCCGCATAGAAATGCAGGGCGTTTTGCTTACCTCTGAAACCACAATATTGAATGTGTGTCCAGAAAAATGTGTATTCTAAAAAAAGAATGATCTTAGTTACTTCAAGAACCAACTTCCCGCGCTGCTTCCAAAATTACTCCAGAATAACTATACGAGAATCAATGGTTTCTGCTATTTTTTTATAGTAAAAGAACTACGGAAATTTACGGGCGCCTTTTTCCTGCCTAACACAAAATTGATGCGATTTAGCACGCTCCAATAAAGGTACGTAATTTATCTGTTTCTTCCATTGCTCCCAAACATTGTTAGGAGACCATTGGCCGAAATTTGATGAATGCACATTCTGATGGACAGGTGGAAACTGCGGTCTGTGCGATATGGCTCCAGCGCCAAGCCCCTTGTTCAGTTTGTGCATTTACTCCTGTGAGCTATAAGGCTCCGGCGTGAAATCACTAGTAACCGATGGTAAAGCGTTCACGGACATGCAGATGCTGATCCAGCGCATCCAGCAAGGCAACAGCCAGGTCCTCCACCGATATATGGCTCTCTTTGTTCTCATCAAATACCGGATTGTCCTTGGCTGTGCGATATTTTCCGGTGCGTGTACCAGGTTTCAGCATGATGGCAGGGCTCAGGAAGGTCCATTCCAGGTCTTTTTCTTTCTTGAGTACATTGAGGTAATCTCTGGCAGAAGTAGCCCCTGTTTTCCACTGTGCAGGGAACTCGGGCGTGTCCACCAATTGCACGCCAGGTGCAATTTCCAGACTGCCTGCTCCTCCCACCACCAAATAACGTTTGACACCAGCGGCCTTGGTGGCTGCCTGTATGGTTTGAGAACCTTTAAGGAAGGTTTCATACAATTCAGGATTGTCCCATCCTGCATTATAAGCGCTCAGGACGGCATCCTGCCCTTTTAGCAAGGGCGCCAATTCCTTTTCATCCAGGGCATCCCCTTTAACTACGTGCAGGTGAGGATTCTGTATAAGCATCTTTTCTGGGTTCCTGACAATGGCTGTTACCGTATAACCCCTTCGAAGGGCCTCTACAGTGAGGGCTTTTCCAACGAAACCCGAAGCGCCTACAATGGCAATCTTTTTTTGTTGTGTGCTCATATCAATGATGGTTAATGAAATAATGTGAGGAAACCAGCCAAGGTTTGTTTGCCCAGGCTTTTGATCATAGCCGCCTCGGCCTCCTCATAGAGGCTGGCTAAATGGTTTTTAATTTGTTTGCCTACGGGGCAATCCGGATTGGGCTCGTGTTTGTTTATCCCCAACGGACCCTGTTCCCGTATGGCTTTATAAATATCTGACAGCAGGATTTTGTCCGCTGGTTGGGCCAGTTTACTCCCACCACCTTTTCCTTCTTTACTGAGGATCAGCTTACGCTCCCGTAATTGGACCAGCTCCTTACGAACCAATACAGGGTGCATGCCTATCGAACCGGCAATAAGGTCAGAAGGGACAAATACCTCAGGGCTATCTGCCAGTAAGGTCAGGATATGAATGACCAGGGAAAAACGGGTGTCTGTCATCGTTTGGGCATTCCGGATCCTCCGGTCGGTTATACTGTAATAATAAATATTACAGTATAAAAGTAAGGAGATTTTGCAGACGCCGTGTTAGGGGTTTGCCAAAAAAACATTAGACACCTTTGTCGGCAGGGTGTCTGCACGCCCTGGGGGCATGAGAAGAAGAAATTAAAACTCAATATGCCCGCGGAACCCGTAGACGTTAACCGGCCCACGGTCCCTATTGAATGCCGGGTTGGCACAGAACTGATAATCAGCGCTCAGGTACATATGTGGGAATAGCCTGGCCTTATAGTAGAACTCCAATACACCTTCATGGCCATAGTTGAGGGCTCCGTCCCCGATGATGTATCCATAGAAACCTTGCTCCAGGAAGCTGCGGTGATCGGCGCTGAGTCCGCTGATCACGAAGGCACCACCTACTACGTCGTCTGGCCTTTTCCATTTTTTGCCGGTGACCTGAACGCCTCCACTGAGGGTCTGGTCGATTTCGGTAAAGGCCCAGGTGCCCGTTTTTCCATCGTTCCAACCTGCCCTTAAGAATACGCCTACTATATCGGAGAGATTTTGTTCTACACTAAGTCCTGCCCCATATTTGTAGCCATGAAAGTATTGGCCTTTGACGGAACCTTCCAATACATATACCAGGGTGGAATCGCCCTCTTTGGCGGCAGTAATGGCTTCCTTGTAAGTAGGAGCCCTGCTTTTATCGAGTGTTAATAACAAACGAGCAGTGCCGGCCAGCCCACCGATATGCCAGGACTTTTCTCCTTCTGCTGTCAGGCCATAAGCCTTGAAGATTTCGGGATCCAGGTCGGGACCATTGGCCATATTGGGTTCCTGTACCATACTCATGCGCACGGCCCAGGAAGGTTTTATGAGCTCGGCGACTAGCCCTAATGTATAACCGCGCACGTTGGCTGGATAATCCCAGGCCCCGTTACTCATCAGGGCCCAGTTCATAAACTGGCTGCGGGCGTCGTGGCTAAAGGCGTTATCGTCGTAGAAATCATCCAGGGAAAATTTACCTGCGCTCAGGGTGATCCTGGAATCAGGAACCATACCTTCTACCTGGTTGACATCATCCTCCACTTTGGTATAGCCATGGTGACCCAGGGGTATATCTTGTTGCAGATAGGCCCTGGCCACATAAAGGGTGGGGGTAGGATTGCCTACCCTGTATATTTCTCCGTTGGGAAAGGCCGCCATACCGGTAGTACCACTGAATCCTTTGCCTCCAGCCACTTCAGGGTTAAAGTAAATATGGGCGCCTTTCCATAAGCTTCTACCAATGTAGGCAGTGGTGGTCAAGGAAGTTAATCCGTTTTCTGCCGTATCCACCAATGAGTTCCTGCCGGAGTAATCAGCATGGAATCCGGGATGGGACATGGATATGATGGTGAGCTGATAGTGGACGCTCCAGGGATTAAAGTTCCCTCCTTTTTTACTGGTAGTGCCTTGCCCTTCCGTAGTGTCCGTGCTGGACTGACTGATGCCGGGCATACGGGTCGCACTGTCCTTTAAGGACTGTGTTTTTCCCAAAATTGATCCATTAAGCAATATAAGGGTGAGCAGCAGCAGGGCCTTATAAGTCATAATCCAGTTCTTTAAGTGGTGATCCGATTCAAATTACAACCATTGATCAAATTTCCTGATGAACCAGGTTTTCACTGCCTGGGTCAACAAACAATAAGCGAACAAAATTCCGAACAGCCAGGGGAAATAACTCAAGGGCAGCGGTACCATTTTCAGGGCCGGTGCCAGGGGGGAGAAGGGCAGGAAGATGCCTATAGCCATGATCAGGGTGGTCAGGGCCAGTACAGGAGCCGTTGCCCAGCTCTGGATGAAAGGTATTTTCCTGGTCCGTATCAGGTGCACAATCAGGGTTTGAGAGAGCAAACCTTCCACGAACCAACCGGTTTGAAACAGGGCTTGATGTTCCGGTGCGTTGGCTTTGAACAGGAAGTACATCAGGGCGAAGGTAGCATAGTCGAAGATGGAAGACGTGGGGCCAATCCAGATCATGAACCGGGCAATGCCGGAGGCGTCCCATTTCTTCGGTGCTTCAATATATTCTTTATCCATGCGGTCCCAGGGAATGGAGGTCTGGGAGAAATCATAGAGCAGGTTCTGCACCAGGATTTGTATGGGCAGCATGGGCAGGAAGGGGAATAAAGCACTCGCTCCCAGCATGGAAAACATGTTTCCGAAGTTGGAGGATGCGGTCATTTTGATATACTTAATGATGTTGCCAAACGTGCGCCTTCCGTATATCACTCCTTTACGCAATACCATGAGGTCCTTTTCCAGCAAGATGATGTCAGCGCTTTCTTTGGCGATATCCACGGCTGTATCCACAGATATACCGACGTCTGCATCCCGCAAGGCGGCAGCATCATTGATGCCATCTCCCATGAAGCCAACGGTATGCCCCACCCCTTGCAACACGCGGATGACCCTGGATTTTTGGGTGGGACTGAGTTTGGCCAGTATCGAAACCCCATCCAGGGCAGTAGCCAGGTCTTCATCGCCCATGGCATCCAGGTCGGCGCCCAATAAGATATGCTGGAAGGGGATGCCGACATCCCTACAGATTTTTTTGGTAACGATTTCGTTGTCCCCGGTGAGTACTTTGATATGGATACCCAACCCTTGCAAGGCTTCAATGGAAGGTTTGGCAGAAGGCTTGGCGGGATCCAGGAACCCAATGAAGCCGGTGAGGATCATATTGGATTCGTCACTAACGGAGTAGGTCAGGGGGCGTTCTTCAAATTCCTTGATGGCTACCAGGAGTACCCTCAATCCTTCTTCATTCATTTTCCTGGAGGTCTTGAGCACGGCTTCCCTCATGCGGGCATCCATGGGAACAACCAGGTCCGTTTCTATATGCAATTCATGGTCGTCTCCCGGATCAAAGGCATGGCTGCACAGGTCCAGTACTTCCTCTACCGCACCTTTGCAGATCAACAGTTGCCTGTGGCTCTTCTGCTCTAAGATGACGGACATGCGCCTGCGGTTGAAGTCGAAGGGGATTTCATCGATTTTCTTGAAGTCTTCTGCCTTCAGGTAGTCGTGTACTTCTTCTGCGTGTTCCAGCACGGCTACGTCCAAGAGGTTTTTCAAACCGGTTTGGTGGAAGCTGTTGAGGTAAGCCCATTTCATGACTTCATCGTCGTCGTCCCCAAATACATTGAGGTGTTTCTGGAGGACGATTTTGTCCATGGTCAGGGTGCCGGTCTTATCCGTGCAAAGGATATTCATGGCGCCTATGTTCTGAATGGCGTTGAGACGTTTAACGATGACCTTACGCTTACTCATGTTGACGGCTCCCTTAGCGAGGTTGGCGGTCACAATCATGGGCAACATTTCAGGGGTAAGACCCACGGCAACGGATATCCCAAACAGGAGGGCCTCCATCCAGTTGTGTTTGGTCAATCCGTTGATTAAAAATACCAGGGGAACCATCACCAGCATGAACTTTATCAGCAGCCAGGACACCTTGTTAATGCCCTTGTCGAAGCTGGTCTCAGCGCGTTTTCCGGTGAGGGCTTTGGAGATGGATCCAAAATAAGTGAGGTTACCGGTAGAAACAACAATGGCCCTTGCCGTACCACTGACCACGTTGGTGCCCATGAAGCAGATGTTTTCCAGCTCCAGGGGAGAAGCGACATCCCCGGGGGTACATTCTTTCTTTTCCACAGGGAGAGATTCTCCCGTCAACATGGCCTGGCTAAGGAACAAGTCTTTGGATAGGATGATGCGGCTATCAGCGGGAATCATGTCTCCGGCAGATAGCAGAATGATGTCTCCCGGAACCAGGTCCTTTATATCTACTTCATGCCTTTTGGGTTCTTCTTCTTCCTCCCTTCTTTCTACGGTGGCCGTGGTTTTGACCATGCTTTTCAGGGCTTCCGCTGCGCGGTTGCTCCTGAATTCCTGGAAAAAACGCAGCAGTGAGCTCACCATCACCATCACAGACACCACAATCACGGTTTTGTAATCGGCTTGTCCCGGAGGCGCCATCCATACGTCCATGATCATCGAGACAAGGGCAATGACGATCAAAATGCCGATGAAGGGGTTTACAAAAGATTGGAGGAGCTGGGTAAACCAGGAAGGGGCTTTTTCGTGGTGCACTTCATTGGCTCCATATTCAGTAACGCGCTCTTCAGCAACGTTTTGCGAAAGACCCCGGGGGTCCGCATCCAGGGCATGATAAATCTCTTCGGTGGGAAGGGTTGCCAAATCATTGAGCCGGGCCAGCACAGGATCAACGACGGGCGTGTTTGATCCGGGCATGAAACGGTTCTTGATACGTTCTCTAACGTCTTTAACCTGGGTAATCATAGCTCCTGGTTTAATTCCCGTTCATACGGGAGCCAAGGGAGCTATCCGAATGGACGGGGGTTACGTAAATGGCTGCCGGGGGCAACTGTGATAGTCCATAAAAAGGTGCAAACAGTTAATGAACTGTTTGCAGCGCAAAGGTACTTCTCAAGCCCTGATTCCATGTTAGGTTAATCTTAGAAAAATATTAGAAAATTATTAGAAAAAAAAGGCGAGCCTCTATGGGCCCGCCCTACAGTTAGTATTGGTGTTGGTAATCGCGCTACTCCGAGCGCAAGCTTTTTATGGGATTAGCCAGGGCAGCTTTGATGGCCTGATAACTTACCGTGGCCAGGGAAATAATAACGGCCGTCAGGCCGGCCAGAACGAAAATCCAGGCGCTGATGGAAATGCGGAACTTATAATTTTCCAGCCATTTATCCATGGAATACCAGGCAATGGGCACGGATATGACGATAGAAATGAGCACCAGCCAAAGGAAGTCTATGGACAGCATGGTGGTAATACCCATGATGGAAGCACCCAATACTTTTCTAACACCAATTTCCTTGATCCTGTTTTCAGCCATATAGGCAGCCAGTCCGAACAGGCCCAGGCAGGAGATGAATATGGTTAAGCCGGCAAACAATCCAGCCAGGGTAGCGGTAGTCTTTTCGTCACTGAACTTCGTGGCGTATTCCGCGTCTACGAAGGTGTATTCAAAAGGATAATCAGGATTATACTGGGTAAATATCTTTTTTATTTTGTCGAGATTGTCCTGGGTGGAATGTGCTGGATTGAGTTTGATATGGATGATGTTGAACCATTGATATTTTGGACCTTCTATCACCATGGGCCGTATGGGTTGGAAGGGGTCTTCTATAATGAAGTCCTTGACTACGCCTACGACGGTGAATTTGGTGTCGCCGTTGGTAACGACCTGGCCTATGGGTTGTTTAAATCTCATCGCCTTGACGGCAGACTCGTTCAGGATACAGGAGGTAGAGTCTGACGGATAAGCCGCCAGGTCAAGGTCCCTGCCCTCCATAATTTTCATACCTGTAGTCTGGGCAATATGGCTGTCTGCACAGAAACTGTTGATGATGGTCTTATCGCCCGTTGGTTTGCCTGCCCATCCGAAGCCCCAGGTATTGCTCCAGCTCTGGGAAATGGGGGAACTGGTCACGCTCACGGAGGTGGCTACCCCTTCACTGAGCAGTTGGCTGCGGATAAGGTCATGTTTCTCTGTTAGGGTACCTTGCAAGGCTACATAAATAAGATTTCCCTTATCATAGCCTGTTTCCCTGTCCTGAGCGTACTTCAATTGCTTGACCACTATCAGTGTGCAGATGATCAGCAGGATGGCTATGGTGAACTGAAATACCACCAGGATTTTTCTGGGGGTGACCAGGGCATTGACCTTTTTAAAGGCGCCTTTTAATACTTGTACAGGTTGAAAACGGCTCAGGAAAAAAGCGGGATAACTCCCGGCCAGTAATCCGGTCACTATGATAAATCCAAGGAAGAAAACCCAGAACAAAGGATTGTTTAGTCCTAATGTCAGTTGTTTTTGTATAAGGTCATTGAAGGGATTGAGTAATGCATAAGCCAGGATCAATGATACTACACCTGCAATGAAGGCTATGATCAAGGACTCAGAAAGGAACTGAGCTATCAGGGAGCCTTTAAGGGCACCCACTGTTTTTCTTATACCCACTTCCTTAGCCCTGCGTTCACTTCTGGCAGTGGAAAGGTTCATGAAGTTGATACAGGCAATGACCAAGATGAATATGGCAATCCAGAAAAAGGACCTCACCAGGCTGATGCGTCCTCCGTCCGGTTTTCCATGCTCAAAGCGACCATAGAGATGCATCTTGGAGAAAGGATATACAAATTGCACTTCGGTTTGTGTAGGACCATCATGCTTTTTGATCAGGTTGTGGATGTTTGCATTGAGCTGGTCTATGCTGACGTTTTGTTTCACCATGACATAGTTCCTGGTAGAGTTATTGCCCCATGAGCTATCCATATCTCCTTTGGTCACGACGAAGGACCAAGGCGCCGAAAACTCATAGTTGAAGGAACTATTATTGGGAAAGTCTTTGATGACGCCCGTTACGGTAAAGTTGTATTTGTTGTCCAGCTTGACCGCTTTTCCCATGGGATCGGCATCGTCAAAGAGCTTATGGGCCAATTTTTCTGTGATGACCAGGGAATTGGGATTGTTGAGGGCTGTGTTATGGTCTCCTTCTACAAAAGGAACGCTGAACATATCCAGGAAATCGGGGTCCACCATGGTCCCGTTGATATTGAGCTTCTTTTCTCCTACGGTAAATAAAATCGAAGGGCTCCAGTTTACCCGGGAGGCCTTTTCCACTTGAGGTAGCTCCGCTTTGAGGTAGGTACCCATGATTTTGGGGGTGGCATTCCAGCAAACCGTATCATCGGTCCACTTGTCCTTGTTGTATACCACATAGAGCCTGCCGGCATTGGGGTAGTACTTGTCAAAGGTCCATTCATTATGAACCCATAACAGGATTAACAAGGCGCTCGTCATGCCTATCGTCAATCCAAGGATATTTAGGGCCGAAAAGCCCGGTCGGCGCAGAAGGTTCCTAATAGCAACCTTTAGAAAGTTTTTCAGCATATGTGGAATTTCTCAATTGGCATGCCAGGGTAGGGCGTCCTTTGTGGACAAGGGTTTTAACAGGCGGCTCTTAGAAATGGTGTACGAAACCGGACAGTTTTCGTACCGATTCCGTGCGAGGCGCAAACGCACGTCCGTGGCGGCCGCCCCTTATACGTGGGGTAGCTCCACCGTAAAAATGGTCCCCTGCTGGGGGGAGGAACTTACCTGTATGGACCCTTTGTGTAAGGTAATGATCTTTTGGGTCAGGGATAAACCTATCCCATTGCCTTCCGCATATTGTTTATTATTCCCCCTGAAAAAGGCATCGAATATATGGGGTAGGTCTTCCTCGGAGATACCAATACCGGTATCGGAAAAGCGCAGGATGACCTTATCACCAAAATAGGTGATGGCTACTGCACTTTGGTGGTTTGCGGAAAACTTGCAGCCGTTTTCCATCAGGTTGAGGAAGGCAACTTTCAGCAGGTATTCATTACCGAATACGGATATGAAATCATCGTTTTCAATCTCCTGCTCGAAAATGATGTTGACTTTATAGTCCTGGTTGGATTTGAGGACCAGATCCCTGGCATCCAAGAGCAATTCGTCCAAGCGGACTTCTTTGAAGCGTATGCCCGATTGGTCATAGTTGGCTTTGGCTAAATCCAGTAATCCATTGGATAAGCGTACCAATCTTCTGGCATCGTTGAAAGCCAGTTTGATCAGGGCCTGATATTCTTCTGTGGTCCTCGGCTTTAACAGCGCCAGCTCCAACTCCCCCACCATGGAAGAAAGGGGCGTTCTCAATTCGTGGGCAATATTGCTGACAAATTCTTTCTGGGCCTCGAAGGAGTGTTCCAGCCGGTCCAACATACGGTTAAACGTTACCGCTAGTTCGTCCAATTCGTCTTTATTGTTTTGAACTTTTATACGGGCATCCAGTTTGGTGGCGCTGATGTCTTCCACCGCATCCACCATATTGGCCACAGGTTGCAGGGCTTTACGGGCAAATAAGCGCCCTGCCACGAGGGTAAGCAACACGCAGGGTAAAAAGGCAAGCAACAGGGTATACCGTAATTGGGCCATTTGCCGCTTCCCATAACGGTCTTCGGCAGCCGCGGTTAGCACGTAGATCTGTCCATTCTTGCGATAAGTCAGGCCTACCACCTGGAGTTCGTCCTGCTCAAAGCGGATTTCCCCTTTTTGTACGATCTCATGGATCATAGCCTGTGTTTCCTTGACCCGATCAATGGCCACATCGTCATGATAGAGCAAGTGAAAGGCCGTGTCGTACATGGCGACCTCTTCCTGAAAAAGGGCATGGGTTGAGTTCTTATAAATGAGCTGCAATACCCGGGGAGCGATCTTAGCATCCAGCAGCAGATCCGCTTTGATCAGAGCTTGTTGGTTCAGGAGCTGGTAATAATCATCCTTTCTGGCCGAGTCGGTGTAGTAATAGATGCCTCCTGCAAACACCGCCAGGAGTGCCGCAAACAAAAAGGTGAACAGTAGGGTAAGTTTGTTGCCAATGGTCATGCGGTCCCTTTATCCTTCCTTAAAGATAAATCCCATTCCACTTTTGGTATGGATCAGTTTGCGTTCAGGGAAATCTTTGTCCACTTTCTTTCTCAGGTAATTGATGTATACATCAATAAAATTAGTCCCCGTATCGAAATGCGTATCCCAAACCTTCTCGGCGATCTCATTGCGGGAAAGCACCCGGTCAGGGTTTTTCATCATAAACTCAAGCAATTTAAACTCCTTGGGTGTCAAGTCTATGTTTTTGGCATCCCTGCTGACGGATTTAGTGCGCAGGTTCATCTCCATGCCTCCGTATCGCAACACGTAAGCCTCCTGGGTAGCCGTTCTGTCGTTGCTGCGTTTAAGTAGTGCCCTAACCCTGGCCAAGAGCTCCCTGAAGTCAAAGGGTTTCACCAGGTAATCATCCGCTCCTGCGTCAAAGCCCTCCACTTTGTCATCTGTCGTACCCAAAGCCGTGAGCATAATAATGGGTAAGGAGGTATTGGCAGCCCTTAGTGCTTTACTGAGTTCGAGACCACTGATCTCCGGTAGGATGATATCGGTAATGACCAGGGAGAAATGAGCGGTAACATCCTTTCCGGTTTGTCCCGCGTTAGCCCTGGCAGCCTCGTTCCCAAGGGCCAGCTCCAAACCCTTTTTACCATCATAGGCCAGCACCACCTGGAAGCCCTCTTCCTCCAGTCCCCTTTTGATGAGGTCTGCTACGCGTTCATCGTCTTCAATGACCAGGATAGGGGATGCATTAGCGGATATGTAGGAGGAAGATGCGGACATGCCCTGCAAAGGTATCGTATAAAATCCTTTCGTACCTTTATGGTATGAGTACGAAAAGTGTGCGTATCGGAGATTTCTTCCTTAAGGTATTCAAAGCCATCTTCATCCGGAAGAAACAATGCTGTAAGTAGGGCGGGCCGCTGTTCTCCAGGCCGCCGGCACCGTGCGCAGGGTCGTCCGACTCCCGTTCGTCGTACGTTTTAGTAGTTCCGGACACGCACTATATCGTTTCTGCACATATAAGCCTTTGTTTTTACCTTAATAATCAATCAGTTGTATACCTGCATGTTTTTTGTCCTTACAGTATAAAACGTGTTGCTGTATGTTCAAATCCTATCTGGTTACTTCCTGGAGGAACCTCAAAAGAAATCCCCTTTTTTCCATCATCAGTGTAGTAGGCCTGGCTATAGGCATGGCTGCCTGTTTCCTGATCCTGGAGTATGTCAATTTTGAGTTGAGTTATGACCGATTCAATACAAATGTGTCGGACCTATATAGGGTAACCAATGACCGTTACCAAAATGGTAAGCTGGTGCAGCATGGGACCATCACCTATAGCGGAGTGGGGAAGGCCTTGCAGGACGATTTTCCGGAAGTGATCAACCATACACGGGTGGAACCCTATGGTCAAAGCATCGTTAGCTACCGGGATAAAAAAGTGGGAGACCAGTATGTAAGCGCTGTAGATAACGCTTTTTTGTCCATGTTCACGCTCCCTTTCTTAGCAGGCGATCCACGAACAGCCCTCAAAGAGATCAATAATATCGTCATCACCAGAGACTGTGCGGATAAAATTTTCGGAGACCAGAAGGGGAATTACTCCGATTTGATAGGAAAAACATTGTTGATACAGAAGGATTCCCTGCCGTATAAAATAACGGGGATCATGGAGAATTTCCCTGAAAATTCACACTTCCAATCTGATATACTGCTTTCCTATGGATCCCTGTATGCCGGCCCTCACCCATTCAAACAGGCTGATTATGATTTCACCGACGCTGATTTCTGGCATTATATACAACTCAAACACGGTACCGATTACAAATCCCTGGAGGCAAAATTGGAGGCCTTCAGTGACCGGCACTTTCAAGGAAATAAGGTATCCGGCAGTGTAGAAAAATTTCATCTTCAACCCATCGCTGACGCGCACCTCCACTCCGATTTTGAATATGAAGTAGGAAAGGTAGGGAGTGCCACCGTTATCTGGGGACTAATGATCATTGCCTTGTTTATCATAGTCATTGCCTGGGTTAACTATGTCAATCTTTCCACTGCAAGGTCTGTTGAAAGGGCAAAGGAAGTAGGTATCCGAAAGGTGAACGGGGCCATGCGTTCAGAATTGATCCGGCATTCCTGGTGGAAAGCCTGGTTATCAACCTGGCAGCTTTCGCACTAGCGATCATTCTTGTATCCTTTTGCCAGACCGCTTTCAATAACCTGCTCCAGGCACATTTATCCTACCATGATCTCTTCCGGAAAGGGTGGAATGGCTATTCATTTCCAATTGGTTTAGGGCTGCTAATACTTACAGGTATTTTCGTCAGTGCTGCCTATCCGGCCTTTGTTATGTCAGCCTTTAAGCCAATAGCTGTTTTGAAGGGCAAGTTTAAGGCAAGTGGCAAAGGCGTCCTTTTGCGCAAGGGGCTAGTGATCGCACAATTCTCCATTACTATTTTGCTGATGATTGGATCCATGGTGGTGTATAATCAAATCCGTTACATGCATCATCAGGAACTCGGCATGAACATAGATCATGTATTGATCGTGAAGCCGCCTATCTTGTCCAATTTTGATAGTAGCTTTATCACCAAAGAAGATGCCTTTAAAAATGAACTGAAGAAGCTACCGGGGGTAACGGGTGCTGCCACGGCCAATCGCCTCCCCGGAAATGAAATGGGCAGAGGTTTTGATGCACACAGGGCTGACGACCACAGTGGCACAAAGTATACCATCCGCAATATGGGTGTAGACAAGGATTATGTACCCCTATATGGTATCAAGGTACTGGCGGGAAGAACACTGGACGCGGGAGACTATAATGCTGATTATAATAAACTACGCAATGTACTTATCAGTGAAGCCGCAGTGAAATTGCTGGGTTTTCCATCGGCAGCGGCTGCCATTGGAAAGGGCGTGGTCCTCTTTGGTAAGACCTGGACCTTAGCGGGGGTAATAGTCGACTTTCATCAGAAGTCATTTAAGTACTCGATGGAGCCGACCATGTTGCTGCCTTTTTACGGAAACTATGACTGGATCTCCGTGAAGATCAACACTACCGATATTACTTCCACCATGAAGGCCGTTAGCGCTCAATACAATGCTTTCTTTCCCGGGAATTTATTCGACTACTTTTTCCTGGACAACAAGTACAATGAGCAATACAAGGATGATCAACTCTTTCAGAACGCCTTTACCATCTTTGCTGGTCTGGCCATCTTCATTGCTTGTTTGGGGTTACTGGGCCTTTCCTTGTTTGATACCAGTCAGCGCATAAAAGAGATCGGTATCCGTAAGGTGCTGGGTGCCTCCGTATCCAGTATTGTGATTTTACTATCTACCTCCTTTATACGATTGGTTGGCTTGTCTTTCCTGATTGCAGCGCCTATATCCTGGTTCCTCATGCACCATTGGTTGGATAATTTCGCCTACCGGATTACCTTGAGTCCTTTTATTTTCCTCGGAGCAGGTGCTTTGGCTGTATTCATTGCCCTGGGCACCATCAGTGTACAGGCCATTAAGGCGGCTTTGTCCAGCCCCGTCAGGAATTTGAGGGTAGAGTAGGGCTGGGCCGTTTTCTACATATCACTCTATAAAAAGGAGGATTCCCCCACTTGCTACCCTGTAAGGGTATATAGGTATGTATATCCCTACTTTTTTGGAGTTTAAAATGATAAATGATAGAAATCCTATTGTATTATTTCACGATTGTTCGAAAGTTTTGAATTGGTTAATTTGATGTTCCAGTTTTGGAAGGGAAAACGATAAACTCAACATTATGAATCTCGATGATTACATAAAGATGATGGCAAGAGAAGATGGACTCGAAGAGGGACTTAAAGAAGGCCGTCGAATTGCCTGCCGCGAATTGATAGAGAATTTGCTCAAGGGGTCTGAGCACACTGATGCGGAAATCGCTGGTTTTGCAAATGTGAACGTTGCATTTGTTAAAGAGATCAGGGAGTCATTGGTCATCCACTAATTTAAACTGATCAAAAAAGAAAAGCCGCTGAGGGTTAAACTTCAGCGGCTATTTTATTTCGCATCAGAAACTAAAGATTGTTGGTGTCGGCCTTAATAAATCTCCCATAGTAAAATTACGGTTAAGTCTTGCTGGTCTATTTGAATCGGGTAATCATTTTGTTGTTGTAAATACATCAGGGGATGTAACACTTATATGTATCGTAACTAATTGTTATAGAAAGGAATGAGTAATACTGACAGATAATAATAATTTAGGTGCTTAATGTTATAATGCAGGAATGCTTATTAGAATGGCGTAATGATTTTATGAGTATAAAAAAATAATTTCTTATAGTAATGAAATTAATACTACTTTCGATTCATCATGCTTCCTTTGAATATGCCTATAACAATTTGCACTGCCTATTAACCCCACCTTACTATTACTGTTATTTTGAAAGCTTAACCTTATGTGTCGATCAATGCATCCAAACTACTGGATAAACTATTGCTGCGCTAATCAGTTTCAATTGGCATTTTTGATTCCTCCTTTACAGGCTTAGTAGGCTTTAAACGGCTTTTTTTTGGCGTGCTTATCCATACCAACGGAATCCTATTGCATTAACTGATAATAACCATAGATTATGAGATCTACTTTCCGCTGGATAGTGGGTGCTACCCTGTTATTGCCTACTATTACGCGGGCTCAGACTCAACAAATTGATTCTGCAAATAAGCCTTTGACAGTTTCACCACAACTGCTTAATCAAGTGTCTGATAAGACTGGAAACCTTAACCAGAAACTAAGTACACAGACAGATAAAACAATTCAACGACTTCAAAAGCGCGAAGACAGGTTGAGGAAGAAGTTATTCGGAGTGGACTCTTTAAGGGCGTCCTCTCTTTATACTCATAATCCTGATTCTGTATATACCAGTCTTCTTTTGAAGTTCAAGACCGATAGCTCCAAAGTATTAAGCTCTATGGGGCCAGAATATTTGCCTTATGCTGATTCACTAAAGGTAGGACTGGCTTTTCTTCAGAAGAACCCTCAACTTTTCGGTAACAATACCCCTTTGCCTGGCACGGTTCAACAGTCCTTGAATAATCTAACCCAGCTGGAGACCAGGCTTCAGAATGCGGATATCATTAAGCAATATATAGCTTCAAGACAAGCTCAATATCAGGCACTCCTGTCTCAATACAGTAGCGTTCCTTCAGGGATGACAAGTCTGGTTCAAGGCTATCAGAAGGAAGCCTATTATTATGCTGAACAGGTTAGGTCGTATAGGCAGACATTGAACGACCCGGACAAAATGATGAAATATGCACTGGCTGTTTTAAATAAGGTTCCAGCCTTCAGCGCTTTCATGCAAAAGAACTCTTTTTTATCAGGAATATTTGGAGTACCCTCCAATTATGGGGATGCTGATGGAATGACCGGGCTTCAATCCAGGGACCAGATCCTGGCGATGATTCAGGGGAAATTAGGACAGGGTGGTTCTGACGGAGCTGGGGCAGCTTCCTTACAACAGAGCCTTCAGAATGCCTCTCAGGATATTGGAGCCCTCCAAAACAAATTGGGAAATCTTGGAGGGGGTAGTGAGGATATGGACATGCCCAATTTTAAACCTAATGATCAGAAAACTAAGACGCTTTGGAAAAGACTGGAATATGGCGTAAATATTCAAACCACCCAAGGCACATTATACTTTCCTAGTTATACGGATTTCGGTTTGTCCATTGCGTATAAACTTGGGTATGATAATGACGTAGGTGTGGGCGCCAGTTATAAAGTTGGATGGGGATCTGGGTTTGATCATATTGCCTTTTCCAGTGAAGGAGCTGGTCTGAGAAGCTTTGTGGATATAAAAATTAAAAAGAGTTTCAGCTTTACAGGTGGATATGAACTTAATTACCTAACTCCATTTAGCAATATCGCAGACCTGAATAATCTTTCGAACTGGTCCCAGAGTGGTTTAATTGGCATAAGTAAGAAGATTTCACTAAAAAGCTCCGTCTTTAAGAAAACGCAATTGCAGTTGCTTTGGGATTTTCTTAGTTATGAACAGGTCCCTAAAACCCAACCATTCATATTCAGAATCGGTTATAGTTTCTAACATTCTCATTCACGTCGATAAATTAACATTTGATGAAAAAGGTTATTTGCGCCCTTTTCTTTGTGATCCCCATGCTTGGTTATGGACAGCTACCTGATTTTGCAGTGCAGGATTATCATCCATCTACTCCGAGTTCTTTCCAATTTGATAAATACACAGAGCTTCCTGTTAGCGAATTTACTGGTGTTGCCAATATTTCTGTTCCCATTTATACGGTGAAAGAGGATGGCTTGTCATTTCCTGTAGCATTAAGTTATCATTCTGGTGGTATACACGTAGCCGATGAAGCAAGTTGGGTTGGACTTGGTTGGGACATGACTTTTGGGGGTATTGTGCAAACAGTAAATGGGAGTGATGATCTGATAGTTGATCAGTTTATGCAGCCTAACTATTTGTTTTGCCCGACACCCACTTATCTTCCATTTAGGTACGCATATGGTACTTCCTGTGGCTCATGTAATGGGACTGGATGGTCTAATCCATACCCTATTCCATCAGTAATTCCCACATATTCTTACTATGTAGCCACCAACTATTATATGCCGATTAACGGTGACTTTGATGATCAGGCCGATGGAGAGTCCATCGCAACGGAGGCGCCTGGAAATACCTTTGATTCTGATCCCGATATATTCAGCGCCTCCATAAATGGGCATAACATCACTTTTAAGCTAAATTTTGTAACTAAGAATTTTGATGTATTGAATGATACAGGATATGCCATTACTTATGGAGCAGGGAATTTCGAGATCGTAGCGCCCAACGGGGTACAATACTATTTTCAGCAATTTACAACGGTTCATTATACCGAAGCTACTGTGACAGGTATTTCATCAAAGATATGGGTGTTGACTAAAGTTATTACTCAGCATAAGAAGCAAATACTTTTTAACTATACGCATCTGGATTCTGTCAGCAATTTCCCCTCTTTTACCCAGAAATGGGCGAGTGAGACGGTTACTCCTACCCTCCAAGGGGCCAACGCTTGCAATTTTCGATCTCAGGATGCGCTTTTTAATCCTCCGGTATTAAGTGCGGGAACAACTTTTACTTTTACCGCAGAGGATAGGTTGTACATGAGTTCCATTCAATTCCCGAATGGGACGGTTTATTTTTATACTTCTTCGCGGAGTGATTTGTTGGGTGGCCTAAAATTGGATAGTGTTCAGATCGCATCGAGTTCTGTAATAAATACCTATCATTTTAATTATGCATATTTTAATTCAGCAGGTGTAGGCGGAAGTATTGTTCAGAGCCAGGATTCTTCCATATTTGGAAACATGCCCAATCTACGATTGCAGCTTGCATCCGTGAAAGATAATAGTGGTCAGGTATATAGTTTTACTTATAACCCTGTTCCGCTTCCTGCGAAAAATTCCCAAGCTCAGGATTTCTGGGGATTTTATAATGGGCAATTAAATAATACTTCAACCATACCTAACCCTGCCCGCTTGAACAATCCATCCTGGGGTAACAATGGTAATAATAATTCAGCGAGCTCATACTATGCTCAAGCCTGCATGTTAACTACTATACAATATCCGACTGGTGGAACGGATAGTCTGGAATATGCCTTGAATGATTTTACAAATTACTGGATGCCTGATTCGGCTACCTTGACTAATACTATTTCACATGGTGACGGTCTTAGGATCCAAGCGATTGATTACAGAGCCACAGGTAGTGTCAATGCAAAGCGTACGATTTTTACTTATATAAATGGTGTAAATAATATACCATTTGAATGTTTCAGAACCTATGATCCTCCTGTTTACCAACTCACCCAGGATCAGGGTAGTATTCTTGGGGTCTCTGTTTATACTATTAATGAAATTGACGCTAAAGGATTTTTCTCGGCTAATCCTCTTTGCTCCATAAATGGAGTAGGGTACAAAGAAGTGATACAGCAGGATATTGCTCCTGATGGAACAACCAACGGAAGAGTGGAGACATATTTTGACGATACGATGGATAATATTAGTAATGCGGGTATTGTGGCATGCCTGACCAACGTTTCTTTACCGCCAACTAAGGTTTCCAGCTCTCCTGAAAATGGTTCGGTTGATCATATTCTGTACTACGACAGCAATAATAACCTTGTGAAAGCTATTCACAATAGTTATTATAATGTTGTCTCCAGTGTTTATTATGGTGTTAGGGTATTTGGCTATGGGGCATTTTTGTGGGGGCAGTGCCCTGGTGATGTAACTAGTTCTACTTGGACTCCGATACCCCAAACCCTGATTGCATTTTATCCGGTTTTTGATATGAAGACCCTTTTGTCCTCTCGTACGACCACGGAGTACGCAAGTGGCGACAGTATGACTACGGTAGAGAGTTATGCTTATGATGCACTGAATCAGCCTTACAATTATTTAAAAGGTAACGGTGAGTATTATATTCAGTCAAGCTATGAATACCCTTATACTACTGGTGGCTCCTATACGGATGCTCAGAGCCAGAGTTTTTTGATGAATGATCACAGGTTATCAGAGTTGGTATATGAAACAACCAGCCGGGGTAGATTTTATGATGGATACGCTCCTGGGGATTATGCCATCAAGCACTACGAAGTAAACGCCAATCAGGCTGTGGTAGAAAGTTCTTTGAGTCAATACCATAATCTGCTGGTGGCTATACCCATAGCTGATTCTATCAGCTATGATATGTACGATAATACGTATGCTAATCTACTTCAGTTTACAAAGAATTATACCACTAACAGTTTGATTTGGGGGTATAATGGTGAATATGTGATTGCTGAAATAAAAAATGCTTCCCAATCCAATGTTGCCTACACGAGTTTTGAAGGAAGCAGTAATGGAAATTGGACCTATGCTGGAATCCCAAATGCGGACGCTACTGCACCTACCGGGTATGCTTGTTATAGTTTAGCAGGAGGATCAGTTGTTTCACCTTCACTTTCCTCGGCTACTACTTACGTTGTTTCGTACTGGATAAAAAGTTCTCGTTCCTTAACTATTGCAGGAACTATTTCAGGTTACCCACTCCGGGGGGCAACAGTAAATGGATGGACCTATTTTGAGCATAAAGTAACCGGACAAACTTCCGTAAGCGTTTCTGGATCTGGTTATATTGATGAGCTGAGGTTATATCCAGCAACAGCTCAGATGACGACTTACGCATATACTCCGCTGATTGGTATGACAGCTCAATGTGATATGGATAGTCGGTTGTCACATTATGATTATGATGCCTATGGTCGATTGAAAGATATCAGAGATCAAAATGGCAATATCATTAAAACCTATTCTTACCACTATCAAGGCCAATAGGTGATCCTGCTTATTTCTCTCAAGTAACCCTCATTTACCATGAACCATTGGACTAAACATATAGGAAGAATCTTAGGCGTAATAGCTTTGCTTTTTCCAGGTATTTTATCAGAGGCACAGATTCAGCCGTTGATATCGGGAAGTATTACTGGGACGTCTCCTGTTACTGTAGGTGGAACATATACTTATACTTTAACTTCAGGATCCGCAACCAGTTGGACCAGCAGTTGTGGTACAGTTCAGAGCTATACCAGTACGTCTTGTACGGTTTATTTTAACCAGACCAGTTGCAGTAGCTCAACGATTGCAGCCCTAAGTGGTTCCACAACCCTGGCTTCAAAGGTGGTGACTGTCAATCAACCTCCAGCCTTAGTACCAGGTTCCATTTCTGATCCGACCCAAACTATTAATTATAATGCCACGCCGACTGCGATTGACGCATCTGCTTCAACCGGTGGTAATTGTAGCTCCTATTCCTATCAATGGTATTCTTCTCCTGATGATGCCACCTGGTCTATTATTTCAGGGGCTACTTCACAGAATTATCAACCAGGAGCCTTAACGGCTACCACCTACTATGAGCGCCTTACCTCCTGTTGGTTTACTGGTTATACTTCCAACACGGCGACCGTTACTGTATATCCCCAATTGGTATCCGGAACGATTAGTCCAGCCAGTCAAGCGATTAATTATAATACGGCGGCCGCTAGTTTGACCGCTACTACAGCAACTGGGGGCAGTGGTACTTACACCTACCAATGGAATAGTTCCACCAATGGAACTACGTGGACGGCTATAAGCGGGGCTACGAGTTTGACGTATGCCCCAGGGACATTGACGTCAACGATGTACTATCAGTTGGTGTCCACCAGCAATGGGATATCAGTCACCTCGGCGACAGCTATTGTTACTGTATATCCCCAATTGGTAACGGGAACCATAAGTCCAGCCATACAAACAATCAACTATAATGCGACGGCTGCATCCCTAACGGCTACTGCTCCCACTGGTGGAACTGGAACGAATACTTATCAGTGGTATAGCTCACCCAATAACAGCACCTGGACAACCATCAGTGGAGCTACCAGCCTGACTTATGCACCAGGGGCATTGACAACCACGACTTATTATCACTTAGTGTCTACAAGTAATGGGGTGAGTGTGACTTCAGCCTCTGCGACTGTTACCGTATATCCTCAACTAGTGGCTGGTATGGTAAGTCCAACTTCCCAGACCATCAATTACAATACTGCTGCTGCCAGTCTTACTTCAACAGCAGCTACAGGCGGCAGTGGCACATTTACCTACCAATGGTACAGTTCTCCCAACAACAGTACCTGGACCGCTATCAGCGGATCGACCAGCCTGACTTATGCACCTGGAGCATTAACGGCTACAACTTATTATCACTTAGTCTCCACCAGTAATGGGGTGAATGTGACTTCTGCTAGTGCCACGGTTACGGTATATCCACAGTTGGTGACGGGAACAGTAAGCCCATCCTCTCAAGCGATCAACTACAATACAGCCCCTTCGAGCCTGACTGCCACAGCGGCTACAGGAGGGAATAGTACCTATACATACCAGTGGTATAGCTCACCCGATAATAGTACCTGGACGACCATTAGTGGAGCAACCAGTTTGACCTATGCGCCTAGTAATTTGACGGCTACCACCTATTATCATCTGGTATCAACCAGCAATGGAGCCATTGTTACCTCAACGTCAGCTACGGTGACGGTATATCCTCAACTAGTGACGGGAACAGTGACCCCAACAAGTCAAACGATCAACTACGATGCTACCCCTGGCACTTTGACGAGTACAACACCTACCGGTGGAAATGGGACATATACGTATCTATGGAACAGTTCGACCAATGGAACTACGTGGACTGCCATCAGTGGTGCCACGAGTTTGACATATGCCCCAGGGGCCTTGACTTCCAATATGTACTATCAGTTGTTATCCACCAGTAATGGGGTATCAGTAACTTCAGCCATAGCCACAATTACGGTATATCCACAGTTGCTGAGCGGAACCATAAATCTGCCAACCCAGACGATCAACTACAATAGTGCTGCTTCCAGCCTGACAGCTACAGCAGCCACCGGTGGTAGTGGGACATATACTTACCAATGGTATAGCTCTACCAATGGGACCACTTGGACGACGATCAGTGGAGCTACATCATTGACATATTCACCTGGTACGCTGACCTCGACTATGTATTATCACTTGGTGTCGACAAGTAATGGAGCAACTGTAACATCAGGTTCATCAACAGTGACGGTGTATCCGCAATTGGTGTCAGGAACCTTTACCACCGGAAGCCAAACGATAAACTACAATACAACTCCAACGGCTTTAACAGCGACAGCTGCAACCGGAGGAAGTGGAACGTATACTTACCAATGGAACAGTTCTACTAATGGAACAACCTGGACGGCCATCAGTGGGGCCACAAGTTTAACGTATGCCCCAGGAGCCTTGACATCCAATATGTACTACCAGTTGGTGTCAACCAGTAATGGAGCTACGGCAACCTCAGCCACGGCAACAGTGACAGTGTATCCACAATTGGTGACAGGGACAATAAGCCCTGGGAGTCAAAGTATCAACTACAATACGGTTCCGGCGTCCATGACCGTATCCTCGCCAACTGGAGGGACGGGAACCTATACTTACCAGTGGTACTCTTCTTCCAATGGTAGCACTTGGACACTCATTAGTGGAGCCACTTCCGCCACATATACACCGGGGGCGCTTACGGCTTCTACGTATTATGAAGCCAGTCAGTCCAGTAATGGGGTTGGCGTGGTTGCGCCCTCTGTGTTGGTGACAGTTTATCCACAATTGGTGACTGGCACTGTGAGTCCAGCAAGTCAAAGTATCAACTATAATATAGCCGCCGCAAGCCTGACGGCAACGGCAGCAACAGGAGGTAATGGAACTTATGCCTATCAGTGGTATAGTTCAACGAACGGAACCACTTGGACGACGATCAGTGGTGCTACATCATTGACATATGCTCCTGGTGCCTTGACCTCGACTATGTATTATCACCTGGTGTCGACAAGCAATGGAGCAACTGTAACATCAGGTTCAGCAACAGTGACGGTGTATCCGCAATTGGTTTCAGGAACCTTTACCACCGGAAGCCAAACGATAAACTACAGTTCAACTCCAACGGCTTTAACAGCGACAGCTGCAACCGGAGGAAGTGGAACGTATACTTACCAATGGAACAGTTCTACTAATGGAACAACCTGGACGGCCATCAGTGGGGCCACGAGTTTAACGTATGCCCCAGGGATCCTCGCTTCCACGATGTATTATCAATTGGTGTCGACGAGCAACGGGGTGTCTGTAACCACGACTACGGCAACAATAACGGTTTATCCGCAATTGGTTACTGGAACTATTACCCCCTCGGGTCAGTCCATCATAACAGGTAATGCATCTGGAGTAATGACTGCAACTGTAGCAACAGGAGGGAATGGGACTTATACCTACCAGTGGCAGGATTCTTCCAGTGCAACCAGCGGAGCTTGGGTTAATGTAAGTGGGGCTAACAGTCTCACCTACACATCAGGAGCCTTAACAACTGCTACCTATTATAGAATTGTTTCTACCAGTAATGGAGTTAGTGTTAACAGTGCAAAGGCGGTAGTAACCGTTTATGCAATGGTGCAAACAGGAACTATCTCGCCCGGCACCCAAACGATCAACTACAATACTACTTCATCTCCTCTTACTGCTACTACAGCAACAGGTGGAAATGGTACCTATACTTATCAGTGGCAGGATTCTTCCTCTACGACCAGCGGGGCCTGGGTGAATATAAGTGGGGCCACAGCCTTGACGTATACATCTTCTGCCTTGATGGCGACGAGTTATTTCCGGATTCAATCAACCTGCCTCGGTGTTAATGTGGCAAGTGGTGAAGTGGTTGTGATTGTCTATCCCCAATTACAGACAGGGCCTATAAATCCCTTATCTCAAGCTATTAATTACAATACTGTTCCTTCGCCCATGCATATTACGCCTATTGGGGGCAATGGAAACTATACTTACGCATGGCAGGATTCATCCATCACTACCAATGGGCAATGGGTATTGATCAATGGTGCTACGGCTCAGATTTATACACCAACAAGTGCATTGACAAATACCATTTATTATGAAGGGATTGCCTATAGCAATGGTGCTTCTGCTGTAAGCCCTTATGCAGAAGTTCAGGTTTATCCCCAATTGATGCCAGGCAATATTACTCCTGCTGATACTACAGTGTTATGGGGAACTAGCCCTGGCCTGCTGATTGCTCAGGGCTGGTCAGGTGGCAGCGGTGACATGTCAATTCAATGGCAGACCTCTACAGACAATGTTAATTGGTCCAATATTCCGTCTGCGCAATCTCCTCCTTATACACCCGGAAGTCTTACTGTAACTACTTATTACCGGATCATTCAAAATAGTAATGGGGTGATTGTTCCATCTTATATTGCAACAGTGAACGTTATACCTGCAGTCCAAGGTGGAACGGTTGGCCCTGCAACGCAAACCATCAACTATAATACGTCACCGGGGACCTTTTCGGTGAGCGGTGTAAGTGGAGGGAATGGAACCTTTACTTATCAATGGCAAACTTCCCCAGATGGAAATACTTTTCAAAATATAGCTGGGGCTACCGGTTCCACCTATACTGGTCCTAATTTAATGGCTCCAGAATATTACAGGGTAGCTGTAACCAGCAATGGGGAAACAGTTTACAGTTCCTCAGCTAGTGTCGCCTTGTTTATTGGTGGAACAATTGCACCTTCCTACATCCAAATAGCCGTAGGAGGTAACCCTGGAGAAATAACGGGTACATCCGCTTCTGGTGGCACTTGCTCCGGTAGTTACCAATACCAATGGCAGCAAAGCACGGATGGGGTAAATTTTACGAGTATCTCTGGCGCTACGGGATTGAGCTATTCACCTGGATCCTTATCAGTAAATACTTGGTATAGAAGATCAGTAACCTGTGGATCCAACGTATTATATACAGACCCATCAGAAGTGGTGGTGAGCAGTGCAACTGTGGACATGAATTATATACAGCAGCGGACTATACAAAAAGCCGGTGTAGTTGATACAGTGACTTCACAGGGGCTAACAAGTCCATATGATGTAAATCAACAAACTCAATTCTACGACGGTTTAGGCCGGGCAGTTCAAACCGTTTCTATGCAGGAAAGCCCGCTACAGAATGACATGGTTACTATTAATGTTTATGATGCATTTAGCAGGGAGGCTTCAAGGTATTTGCCTTATACGGCTAGTACCAATGACGGAAACTATAAACCGACTGCGCTGAGTGACCAATTTGCATTCAATGCTAATCAGTTCCCCGGTGAACAATTTTATTACGGACAAAGTTTTTATGATAATTCTCCTTTAAATAGGGTTGTAAATAGCTTTAATTCTGGATTGAACTGGATGGGAAGTGCCTCGTCTGCAAGCCCTCATAGCATTCAACAGGCGTATTTATTAAATGATTTATCTGATAGTGTAGTTATTTGGAGTGTAGTATATGCGCAAGGATATACGCCTACTACAACTGTACCCGGGGTAACAGTTGGGTTATATTATCCAACAGGATACCTGTATAAAAATCTTTCCACTGATGAGAATGGTCATCAGGTCATAGTGTATAAGGATATGCGTGGATTGATGGTTCTGAAGAAGGTACAGCAGTCTGCTACACCTAGTGTTGGACCATGGGGTTGGGACTGTACCTATTATATTTATGATGATGCCAATAATTTAAGATTTGTTTTGCCACCTAAAGCCTGTCAGGCGCTGCAAGCCAATAACTGGACATTTGATGCAACTACAACCCATGCTTCAGTCATATCCAATGAACTTTGCTTTAGTTATGAATACGATGGGAAAAACCGAATGGTTATTAAGCGGGTGCCTGGGGCAGGGGAATC
Organism: Beijerinckiaceae bacterium; assembly: GCA_903970475.1. Classification (GTDB taxonomy): domain Bacteria; phylum Bacteroidota; class Bacteroidia; order Chitinophagales; family Chitinophagaceae; genus Dinghuibacter. The sequence goes on along the minus strand of CAJCIQ010000151.1, from coordinate 2,711 downwards.
ATGGGATATATATGATTTGAAAGATCAGGTTGTTATGGCCCAAGATTCATTAATGCGGGTTCAGCAGGAGTGGTATTATAATAGGTATGATACTTTAGGCAGAAATGATTCATCGGGTCTTTTGACGGACCCATCCAATTTCGCTAACTTAACCTATCATGAAAATCTAGCTAATAGCCTGACAGCCTACCCCAATATGGGAAGCTATACCTCCCAATTGATGACCAGGTCTTATTATGATGATTATAGTTGGGTTTCAGGCGCTACCTCCCAGTTGGGAACTTCCATGGCGATAACTTACACAGGTAATCCCAATTACTTTGTTACAAGCTATAACACATCACCAGTTTATGCAGCACCCATTGCACAATATAATATTGTGCGAGGTATGCAAACTGGAAGCATGAAAAAGGTTATCGGAACTACAAGTCAATATTTATATTCGGTCAACTTCTTTGATGATCATAGTCGGATTTTGCAAACCCAGTCAATAAATTATACGGGTGGTGTAGATACTGTTACCAATGAATATAATTTTTCTGGCAAACCGTTGAGGTTGTTATATTCTCAATATAAAGCTGGAAACACTGCTCAGTATCATATCGTTGTTACTAAAACAGACTATGATCAGGCTTATAGGACTAGGCACGTATGGAAAAATGTAGATAATGCTACAGTAGATCAACTTATCGATAGCATGCAATACAATGAGTTGGGTCAACTGCAAGCCAAATACTTCGGAAATGATGTCGATAGCATGATTTATACCTACAATGTAAGAAACTGGTTGACGGGCATAAACGCAAATTACATAGCAGGCACGACCAATCACTTTTTTGGAATGGAGTTGGGGTATGATAAGTCCACTTCTTTAGCTACAGGAAATAACTACTTAAATCAAACCTATAATGGCAATATAGAAGGAAGTGTTTGGAAGACTGCCGGTTCGCAGACCAATAGGAAGTATGATTTTTATTACGATAACCTAAACCGCCTAGCTTCGGCAGCTTATTTGCAAAATACAACAGGCGCAAACTGGGATAAATCGACCATAAATTATACGGTAGATAATGTCAACTATGATCCGAATGGGAATATGCTTTCCATGACACAATGGGGATATACCTATGGCTCTTCGGCTATAATTGATTCCCTTTCTTATTCCTATTTGAGTAGCGGAACAAGTAACAGGCTTTCATCTGTGATTGATGCGACAAATAATGATTCCACAAAACTGGGAGATTTCCACTATAATCCAGCTACAAAGCAAGCTCAAGATTATAACTATGATGGGGATGGTAATTTAATTCAGGATAATAATAAGGGGATCAGGAGCATTAGTTATAATTACCTTAGTCTTCCTCAATTGATCAATATCGCCTCAGTTGGAAACGTTGGCTATGTATATGATGCCGTGGGTACCAAGCTTGCGAAGGTGGTCTCCGATAGCCTGTCCAAGCATTCCACGACCACACTCTACATTGATAATTTTGTGTATCAGCAAAGCGATACTTTGTCGAATCCAGGTGGAGGGATCGATACCCTCCAATTGATTACGCATGAAGAGGGTAGGGTACGATGGGCTTATCATAAGTATACGACCGGTGGAACAAAGTATGGTTATGAATATGACTTCTTTGAAAAGGATCACCTGGGGAATACCCGGATGATTTTATCTCAACAACGCGATACGACCAATTACTTAGCTTCCATGGAAGCTGCTTATAGGACGACAGAATCCCAAATATTTGGGAATATAGCAGCAACCAGTTATCCAAGGGCCTCCGTACCAGGATATCCGGATGATTTGACTTTTACAAATCCCAACGATAGTGTATCCAAGGTTGATTACACAGGTACTTCAGGCCAAACAAGCGGTCCCTCGCTGTTACTGAAAGTTATGAGCGGTGATACTTTGAAGATTGGTGTTCAGTGCTATTATAACAGCGGATCAGGGTCAACTACTAACAGCTCCTTCCCGGGGGTATTGAGTTCATTGGCTAACGGAGTTGTAAACGTAACGGGGGAAACGCATGCTGGCCTATCGAGTCTGTTGTCCTCCAATGGCCCGTTATATGCAGGATTGGCTAATTTCTTGTCATCGGATGATCCTGCAACTTCTGGCTACCCTAAAGCTTACCTTAATTGGATTTTCCTGGATGATCAGTTTAACTACGTAAGTTCATTGAGTGGATCTGTGGCGACGGCAAGCAGCACTTACCCTTCCGGACAATTAAATCTGGTAGCACCAGGTTCTCCGCTTATATTAAACAAGAGCGGATACGTATACGTATGGGTGAGCAATGAAACACAAGGCTGGGATGTGTTCTTTGACAACCTGGCGGTCCAATATAAACAGGGTCCGTTATTGGAAGAAAACGGTTATTATCCGTTCGGGCTGACCATGGCTGGCCTTTCAGATCAGGCAGTTACACCGAACTATATTCAGAATAACTACCGTTATAACGGTAAAGAAGAGCAGCACAATGAGTTTTCCAATGGCGCGGGCTTGGAATGGTATGATTATGGAGCCAGGATGTATGATAATCAGATAGGAAGATGGTGGGTAATAGATCCGAAGGCCGATCAAATGCGTCGATTCTCTCCTTATAATTTTGCCTTTGACAATCCCATTCGCTTTATAGATCCTGATGGGATGGGGCCAACAGACGTTGTTATAAATGGGCCGCAGCAACAAAAAGCCTTTGCGG
>CAJCIQ010000150.1 GCA_903970475.1 Beijerinckiaceae bacterium | reverse complement strand
AGCCAATGCAAAGCGTAAGTTGGCCCTCATAGAGCCCCAATTACAAGCATTGTCTGGAAGAAAGATCGCCATAGAAGGAGATCGCCTGAATCAGTTAGCCGCAAGGGAATCCCTTGATAGGACAGCCTATACCGCCGACGTTAGTGCTGTATTGGCAAATGATCCGCTGATGCGTCAGCATATGGAGGATGCAAGGATTGCTACCTTGAATAAGACGCCCATCAGTATCAATTTGACCAATACAGAAGTCACCATCCAGGTGAAGTTCCAGGTGAAGTTCGAAGATCCTAACATGAAAAAGCGGTTTGCTGAGGTTCAGGACACCATGAACAAGGGCCTGGACATGATATGGAACCAAACCTTATCGGGTGATGCTTTTGGGGGAAAGAAATTTAAAGTAATCCCTTCCTATGTGCTGGTTGATACCACAGCACCCAGGGATAGGAACTTCTGGTTGATTGTTATCCGCAAAAATAACCTGGGCCCCATCACCTATCCTGGATGTAATTTGCCTAACCCAGGAAATGATATTCCAACTTCGGTTACAGATGCTACTTGCGATGGGGGCGTGATGTTTGTGCCAAACAGCCATATTGGAAAGCCTGATGTGCTTGGCCACGAGGTTTTACACTTGTTTGGGCTGGTGGACAGATATATAGAATTAATCAATCAGCCCGCCAAGGGAAGTAAAGCTAAGGCTACGGTGGATACGATACCCTTAAGGGAAGAGGCGGGATATGCAGATCCACTGGCTGCTAAAAAAGGAAAGGTCCGGGATGAGGACCTGGGTTACCTCTTCGATCGTTTGGGTGTTTATAAACGAGAGCAAACCCGGAGCACTCAAGGGCTAAGTGAGTTGGAAGGAGAGGCTATGCGTTTGAGAAATATCATTCAGTTGGGATATGACCCCAATTCACTGTTACCCATACGTTCGAACTTCAATGATAAGATGCTCAAGGATGCGGAGAATTTGTGATAATTTCATCGGCGCGCCCAGACCCATTAACCCATCCGGGCGGACTATCCACCAATGAAGCAACCATACATTATTTCCCTTTGGCTCCTTACACTTTTCGCTGTTTCTGCCTCCGCTCTTGGGCAGGCCTCGTCGCCTGACGCAGCCCCCGCGGCCGCTAACGGCACAGCCCCCGCGGCCCCGGTGGCCAAAACGGCTGAGGGTTATATTAAAGGGTTGAACGAAAATGGGATAGCTGTTTTTAAGGGAATTCCCTATGCCCAGCCGCCCGTAGGCACATTGCGTTATGCGTCGCCCGTTGGGGTTGATCCCTGGACGGACACCCTATCTGCTGTTTCATTCGGTTCCTCTTCTATTCAACCTACGGGTTCCCATTTAACCGGAAATGAAAACTGCCTTTACCTCAATGTATATACGCCCGCATTGGACAATGGCCATCGCCCCGTTGTGGTTTGGGTACATGGCGGAAGCATGACCAATGGCAGTGGAAGCGGCATGAATGGACATGCCTTTGCTGATAAAGACGGTATTGTTACCATAACCATCAATTACCGTCTTGGCGCATTTGGCTTTTTATATTTAGGAGACCTAGGTCCAGCTTACCGGCAGTCAGCAAACCTGGGCTTGCTGGATGTGATTGCCGCATTGAAATGGATACATGAAAATATTGGCGCTTTTGGGGGAGACCCTTCAAAAGTGACTGTCATGGGAGAATCAGCCGGGGCAAAACTCCTGAGCGCGGTTATGGTTTCTCCCGCTTCAAATGGCTTATACCATCAGGCGGTTTTAGAAAGCGGGTCTGTTCAATGTATACGGGATACCACGACCGCCAAAAACGCCAGGACCTTGCTCCTGAAGCAGTTGGGCCTGGGGCCTGAAGATGCTGCAAAGTTATTGACCCTTCCAGCCGATTCCATCATAGCGGCACAGGCAAAAGTATGTGAGGGCATAGGGGGCAATTCATTTTTCGGGCCTGTTTATGATAGGATAACGATTCCCCAGAACGCCTATGATTATGCCCAACAAGGAAACCTGACAGATGTAAAGGCGATCATTGGGACCAATGAAAATGAAGGGGCTGCTTTTGCCAGCCCATCAGCGTTGGTGGGTGATGTGAATGCCAACGTATTTGAACCCCTGTTCCGATCCAATGCACCCCTGGCCTTTACCTATTTTCGAACGCTCTTGCAAACCGACAGCCCATATGTGGCGCTGGTGAAGGCCCTTACCCAATACATGTACCAGATACATTCCTATCGGTTTGCAAAGGCGCTTACCAGTGCCGGAACGCAGGTTTGGATGTATAGGTACAAATACCAGAATGGGAAACCCCTCGGAGCCCGGCACGGAGATGAGCTGCACTACATCTGGGGCGCGGCGGGTATACTTTCATCGGATGCAGATCCGGCGAAAAAACAATTGGCCTCCAGTCTTCATGGCGCATGGGTGGCGTTTATAAAAACGGGAGACCCGAATTTACCGGGCGCCGGCGGTGAAGGCGCCTCGGGTAGCACTGCCGTTCCGGCTTCGACTTTGAGTGGCCCAGGCCTGCCGCACTGGCCCACCTATGACGATTTCGACCGGCAGGTCATGGTGTTTGACGCTAAGGATACCTTGGTACAATTGAAGGAAGTCTATAATGACAAACGGTTTGCGTCGGCGGTGTTTGTGATTAAGTAAGGCTTTCCAAAGCGCTCCTGAAATCTGATGGAGATACGCCGGCGTTCTTCTTGAAAAAATTGGAGAAATAGGGCACGTCTTCAAATCCCAGTTCAAAGCTGATATGTTTCACCGTCTTATCTGTATAACGCAACAGCCGCTTGGCTTCCAGCGTGATTCTTTCCTGGATGATCTGGGAAGGAGCCTTCTGTTTGTAAATCGAAAAAAGGTTGGATAGGGTCTTGGGCGACTTGCACAGTTGGTCCGCGTAAAATTGAACGGAGTGTTCCGATTTAAAATGCCCCTCCACCAAGAGATTAAACTTACGGACAATATGGAAGCGGTCCTCCTGATTTTTAGGCGTGGGGGCATAGGATGATTTTGCCAACCCTGTCACAAATACAATTAGTCTTTTTAATAAGACTAAAAGGACCTCTTTGTGGATTTGGTCATTGGTCTTGAACTCTTCGATGAACATAGCTGATAATAATTGTAATTTTTGCTGGGCTTGTTCATTTAGGGTAACAAACATATGATCTGTACTGCTGAATAGAAATCCCACACAGCTTACTTCACTATCATGGTCAATGATGCAATAGAACTCGCGGTTAAATTGCCAGGCAATGATTTTGTCGGCCTCTTCAAAACTAAAGGTCTGGTTAAATAAAAGGGTGATTAAGGAATTGGCCGGGAATGTATAAGCTGTTCCATCCACAGTAACGACCTGACTGTCACCGGGATTCCAGGCAACGGTAAAATACTTGTTGAACCTATCCCTGGAGAAATACAATCGATCAAAGGTTGGTTCATCTTTAAACAGTAATAGTTCCCCTGCTGTGGATTCTTCCTTAATGTGCAGCTTCATGGTTGAATTATTTCCCGAATGTAGCCAGAATCTCCGGAAGGTTAGCCCGACCAAAACCAATCCTGACATGATGGGTGCCGTAGTTGAACATTTCAGAGGGTAAAAGCATGATCCCCGTTTCCTTTACTACGGCATTAGCAAATTGTAAAGCAGGCGTTTCTGTTTTCAATTTGATAAAAGCGGTTGACCCAGCCTTGGGTCGGTAAAATTCAAAAAGGTCACTGCTTTCGGAAAATGCCCTGAATAGTTCAATGTTGGTTAATATTTTTTTAATATTGGGGCCGATAAATTTATCCGGGTTGTTCAAGGCAATAGTAGCGAGAATTTCGCTGGGCGCACTGCTACAAATAGTAAGATAATCTTTGAATGCTTCCACTTTATGAAGTAAAGCTGCATTTTTGCTGGCCAACCAGCCAAGACGTAAACCCGCCATGCCAAATACCTTTGACATGCCCGACAAACTAACGGCATTTTCATATACATCACATGCCGAAGGGATTTCATCCTCGGGGTCATGAATGAGGGCCCGGTACATTTCGTCGGAGAATAGGACTATGTTTTTCTCCCTGGCTATCCCGATTATCGTATTCCAATCTTCTGCCGAAGGTAAATGACCGGTCGGATTATGCGGAAAATTTACAATGATGAGTTTGGTTTGGGGCGTAACCAGTTCTTGTAACCGGGCCGGGTCGTAATACCAATTTTTTTCCGACTGCGGAAGCCAAAAAGAAACTGCACAACCTATGCTCTCTGCCGGTTCATACAATGCCTGGTAAGTAGGGGCCATGCAAATGACGTGATCTCCCTTTTCGAGCAACACATTCATCAATGAAAAAATAGCCTCGTTGGGTGATAATACGACTACATCTTTTTCGCCGATACCGGTATATTGCTTACATATAGCCGTTCTGAGTGCAGCGGCTCCCCGCGTTTCCGTATAACCTAAGGTCAGGGAATCCCACCTGGAGCGTTCTGGTGGAGATGCCTGGTCGAGCACATACTGCATGGAATATCCGTCGCAATCTGAACTGGACAGCAAATATTTGGCAGTAAATTCATGTTCGGCAAAATATCGTTCAATGGCAAAGTCCTTAATTTTCATATGCTAATAAAGATACAAAGATGGACGAACCTTGTCTTACATTTATGTTTAAACGCGCTTACATATGGACGTAATCAGAAAAGTTAACCTGGCAGAGAAATTCTCCCTTATTCACGAATACAGAAGCCCGAAAGTAGCTGGAGAGCTCAATGGGCAGCACGTTAAACTGGTGAAAATGAAAGGTGAATTTATTTGGCATCATCATGAACTGGAAGATGAAATGTTCCTGGTCATCAAGGGCAACTTCTTAATGGAATTAAGGACAGGTAATATTGAGGTAAATGAAGGGGAGTTTATCATCATACCCAGGGGGGTCGAGCACCGGCCGGTGGCTGCCGAAGAAGTGGAAATCTTACTCTTTGAGCCTGCTGGTACGCTCAATACAGGTAACATACGAAATGATTTTACCCGGGACACAGAAGTTATTTAAAAGCGTGGGCCGCGCGATGCCCCAACATTCCTTCGGGAATGCGGGGGCTGCGGCGTGGTGTGTGGGACCAGCCATGGACGTGCGGCGTCGGGCCCAACACGGTATTAATTTGCGGAGAGCTCCTTAGCCGCCTGGTCAATGAAGGCGCCTACTTTTTCAGGTTGAGCAATAAACACGGCATGGCTTCCTTGTACTTCTATAACCTGGGTATTGGAGCGTTTGTACATGGCATGCTGAATGTCGGGAATGATGGTTTTGTCTTCTGTAGCGATGACGGCATAGCTGGGCTTATGTTTCCATGCGGCATCAGTAACGGGGGTAACAAAACAAGCTCCATTGAAAGCACCCTGTGAAGCGTACATGAACCGAGCTTCGGCCTCGCTCACATCTCCACAAAAGCCTGCATGATATTTTGCTTTGTCATAGTATACGATGCCATTTCCATCTGGGGGCAGAACGCCATTTTCAGGGGCGGGTTGAGCGGTCTGGAACCATTGGAGGGCGGTTTCTCCATTGTCGGGTTGGAAGGCGGCTATATATACCAGGCCAGCTACATTGGGATGGGTGCCGGCTTCGGTGATGACGACCCCGCCCCAGGAGTGTCCGGCGAGGATGGTAGGACCATCCTGAAGGTCCAGGGCAAGCTTGGTGGCCTTTACGTCGTCTTCTAAAGAGGTAAGGGGATTTTGAACAGCGGTAACGTTGTAACCCAGGTTGGTGAGGTATTCATATACACCTTTGTAACCAGAACCATCGGCAAATGCGCCATGAACAAGAACTACGTTTTTAACTGATTGCGTTTTCATCTTTTTTATTTTAGTGTTATTGTTTGTTATTAACACTACAAAGATGAGCCGAACCTGAGGCGGTAATAGTGAGGATACTTCCCGATGCGTTGTAATTATTTCCCGAATGTTGACTTAGGATTCAAAATCAGCTATGGATCATTATCCCGGCTGCTTTGGCCGGATCTCCTGGCTGTTTTCCGTCCGCGTCCAGGTACCACTGACCTTGATCCCAAATTCTTTGACGTCCAATGCCAGCACCACAGAAAAGGCCGCGAGGTCCACAGCCAACGGCAAGAAGCGTTCTGTATCAATCAGCCCGACAGCTTCTTTAAGGGCTTGGGCGGGCCGGGGGCTGTATGAGCACCATGTTGAAACTCGAATTTGCGCAAGTAGGCTGATGGATAAAACGGGAATGAAATTTGTAACTGGTAGGCAGCGCCCATTGAAATACGGTTTGTAAAATCAGGCCTCGCATGAAAAATGCCAGTACCCCCTTTGGCTTTATCGTAGCCACTACCAGTCTAGCCTTTGTGGTATCGCAGTTGGACGTCACCATTGTCAACGTAGCCCTTCCGGAAATCGGAAAGTCTTTTGGTTCCCATATCAGCATGCTGCAATGGGTGGTCGACGCATATGCAGTTGCTTTTGCCGTCTTCATGTTATCCGCAGGAGGAATGGGAGACCTGCTGGGCGCCAGGCGACTATTTCAGCTCGGATTGTTGGTTTTTACCCTCGCTTCTGCTGGTTGTGGTTTGGCCTGGAGCGCCTTTGCTTTGGTAGCCTTCCGGACAGTGCAGGGAATGGGTTCAGCCATCATGATACCTTCGTCGCTCAGTATCCTCAACCAAAGTTTTGCAGATGACAATGACAAGCGGGCCCATGCAGTGGCTTTATGGACAGCTGCCGGAAGCGTAGCCATTGCAGTTGGTCCTGTACTGGGTGGCTTACTGATCCATTTGGCCAGCTGGCGCTGGATCTTTTTTGTAAACCTTCCTATTGGAGCTCTCGGCCTGATATTTAGTTTCCGGCTTCAGGAAAGCGGTAAAAGTGAACAACAAGGTATTGATATTGCAGGTCAGCTACTCTGGATGCTGGCATTAACGGGGCTGATTGCGGGCATAATAGAATGGCGTGGGGCGTCCATTCCCCGGGCTTTTATCTATGGAGGACTTGTCATGAGCATCTTTGCACTTGTTTTGTTCCTGGTCAGAGAGAAACGAGCCTCTTCACCCATACTGCCTTTGGACCTTTTTAAATCCCGCAATTTTAACCTGCTCATTGGGTTGGGTATGATGCTCAATGGCTCATTCTACGGGCTTGTCTTCGTGCTGAGCCTATACCTGCAAAGTGTCCTGCATTATTCTGGCTTGCAGGCGGGATTGGCCTTTCTTCCCCTTACAGGAGGTTTACTCATCTCCAACTTATTTAGTGGTATGCTTACCAGGAAATATGGTATTCAGGTACCTATCCGGATAGGCATGATTATTTCCGTTGTGGGATTTGTTTTGCTCTTACTGGCTAGGGCTGACACGCCATATTGGTTATTGCTTCCAGCCTTTTTGGGAATCCCTTTTGGTATGGGTACCGCTGTTCCCGCAATGACTACAGGGGTACTGGCTACTGTGGATCGCAGCCGCTCTGGGATAGCTTCAGCGGTATTGAATACCACCCGTCAGGCGGCCGGCGCTATAGGTGTAGCCATCTTTGGGGCCATGACTACAGGAGGCGCTCAGGCGATTGTCCGGGCGGTGATGGAAAGCGCGCTGATTTCGGCGGGATGTTTGGTTATTTATGCAATATTGATTTTTAAGGGGTTGAAAAAGGAATAACCTACAGTTCCTTTTTATTTTGGACAGATCGTTCCAATTTATTTACCTTTATTGGACTAAACATTCCAAAATAAATTTCTATGAGCACACTACAAGGTAAAGTTGCTGTCGTAACAGGTGGAAACAGCGGTATGGGATATGCCACCGCTAAAGAGTTTGCGTCCCTTGGCGCAACCGTCATCATCACCGGCAGGAACCGCACATCAGTTGAGACGGCCGCTTCAGAACTGAAAGTAAAGGGTATTACGGCAGATCAGGCCAGTCTGACGGATACAGATGCGCTGGTAAAGGAGATCAAAGATGCTTACGGCAAAGTAGACATTCTCTTTATCAATGCAGGCGTTGGGGCATTTTCTCCCATCGAACAAACGACTGAAGACCTCTACGATCGGATCATGGACATCAATTTCAAGGGGGCCTATTTTACACTTAGCAAATTCCTTCCCATTCTCTCCGATGGCGCTGCGGTAACATTCAATAGCTCTATTAACGCTACTGTCGCCATGGCCGGAGCTGCCGTCTATTCCGCCAGTAAGGCAGCCATCAACTCCCTGACAAAGGTAGCCGCCATAGAATTGGCCCCCCGCTCTATCCGCGTCAATACGATCAGCCCGGGGCCCATCCATACGGCTATATTAACGAAAACCGGCATGGATGAACCCACCATTGCTAACGTGAAAACCTCCCTCGCCGATAAGGTTCCTTTAAAGCGAATCGGTGATTCGGAAGAGGTGGCTAAGTTGGTGGCCTTCCTTTCCGGCCCGGACGGGGCATTCATAACCGGGGCCGAATACATCATCGATGGAGGGGTCAACCTCAATGCCTTTGCTTTCTGACGCCTAAGTGAGAGCATGTAATTTCGTATCTTAGCAGCATGGCAAGAACGAAAGAGTTCGACGAGGCCGAAGTGTTGGATAAAGCACTGAAGCTGTTCCGGGAAAAAGGGTACAATGGTACCTCCACCCAGGACCTGGTTGACAGGTTGTGTATCAGCCGTTCCAGCATGTATAACTGCTATTCGGACAAGCAAAATCTTTTTCTGCAAGCAATCCGGCGATACCGAGATACCGTTACCGAGGTTTTGATCACCCACCTGAGAAACGCCACTTCCCTCAAATCCGTTTTGCACCAGTTATTTGAGGACATTATTGGAAATGAGGAAGGTGGTTGTTTTCTAGCTAGTTGTTCTCTTGAATCCGGCCCCTGGCAACCAGAGGTAGCCAAGCTGGTCAAAGAAAACATGGATGCTGTCGAAAAGGAATTAGAAGAAGCTATTAAAAGGGCCCAACAGGCCGGGGAGATCAGTGAGGAATGGGCACCTAAAAAATTGGCCGGCTACCTATATAACAACATGAATGGTATCATGCTCATGTTGAGCTTCGGGGCCAATAAGAAGGCCTGCCGGGACATTGCGTCTATTTGCCTTTCTGTGTTGGACGCACAACATTAATCTTCAGATATGCCTGATACATTCCTAACCGGAAGATTGCAACTTCTCCCGCTCTGTAATAATGATGAACAGTTTATACTGGAATTGTTGAACACAGATGGTTTCATTCGTTTTATAGGCGACCGTAATGTCCGAACATTGGAAGAAGCCAGCGCCTACATTACCAAGATACTTGAATCTACCAGCGTCATCTATTGGGTCGTGCGCAGAATTGGAGATCCACGTCCCATTGGTGTGGTTACCGAAATACAGCGCGATTACCTGCCTGGACCTGACATTGGCTTTGCGTTCCTGGATGTTCACAAGGGTTTAGGGTATGCATTTGAAGGGGCGCAGGCTGTATTAAACAGATCAAAAGGCCCTATGTATGCTATTATAAATCCGGTAAATGAGCGTTCTAAGAATTTGCTTCTCAAACTGGGTTTTGGTTTTTTAGAAGAACGCATGAGGGATGATGAGTTAATTCATATTTATATTTGGGAGCGGTAGGGCGTATAAATAAACGTTTCTTCAGGCAATCGGCCCTGCCTAACATCCTAATGCCTGGAACGCAACCGGTGCGCACCGCTACCGGAATCGCTACGGCCGCTGCATGTCGGCTGATCCAATCTTGCACCAAGCTATCGGCATTCCCTGCGATAGGGGCGTGGAAGATCCCAACCCCTTCCAGGCAGTAATGGCTTCTTTTTCAACTCCGTTCGAGCCGTTAATCACCCATTTTGAGCTTAGCTTATAAATGACATGGGTTAAAACACTCCTTTTTGCACACGAGTATAAACACCTGTTTTATTTCCAAATGGGATGACTAATATTACCCGTCCTGGTGTTTAGGAAATCAAACGACAGAAGTGTTTCTAGTGTTCTTAAAACTCGAAAACCATGCGCTTTCACATTCCCGGCGTCCCTCATACTGTTACAAATAAATCCTACGTCAGCTGCGCCTATACGCAAAAAGTATATAAACTCTGTGCTATGCTTACAAAGCTTGGACATGAAGTTTACCACTACGGCTGTGAGGGAAGTAACCCTGAATGCACTGATAGTGTTGATGTTGTGACCGAAGCGTATAGAAAGCAATTTTACTGCACTGATTTCCATACCCAGCAGTTCACTTATGATACAAACGATCAGTTCCATCAGACATTCTACAGGAATTGTATTGAGGAAATTTCCAGGAGGCAACAACCTAAAGACTTTTTGCTTTGCGCCTGGGGATGGGGACATGAACCTATAGCCCGTGCTTTTGACGATGGTTTAATGGTGGTGGAATCCGGAGTGGGGTATGAAAGTATTTTTTCGAAGTTCCGAGTATTTGAGTCTTATACCTGGATGGCTCATGTGTATGGGTTGAACAATATCAGGAATGGAAACTGGTATGATGCAGTTATTCCCAATTTTTTTGATCCTGAAGATTTTAGTTTTTCTGACCAGAAGGAGGATTGGTTTCTATATCTGGGCAGGATAACCCATAGGAAAGGTGTTGATATAGCCGTACAGACCACAAAAGAATTGGGCGCCAAATTGCTTATTGCTGGCCAGGGTACGCTGGAAAATGAAAAGGAAGCCATTTTTATAAATGAGACTCATGTGGAGCATGTAGGATTTGCGGATGTAGAAACGCGAAGATGGCTTTTGTCACAAGCAAAGGCTGTGTTCATGCCTACCTATTACATAGAACCTTTCGGTGGCGTAAGCATTGAGGCTGCCATGAGCGGCACTCCAGTGATCAGCAGTGATTGGGGCGTGTTTGGAGAAAATATTCTACATGGGGTTACCGGATATCGTTGCAGGACATTCGATCAATTTTGCTGGGCCGCTGAACATGTTACGGAAATCAGTTCCGCGGCTTGTAGGGACTGGGCAATGGCTAATTTCAGTATGGATACCGTAGCGATGATGTACCAGGAATATTTCGGGATGTTGTATGACTTGTGGGGGAAAGGCTGGTATCAACGTTCATCGAACAGGTCGAACCTCAATTGGCTGAAGAAAAGTTATCCTCGGCGCCAGGCTATTGAAATATCCTAACTCCTTCTGGAAAATATTCATCAACACCTTTCCTAAATCTGATAATCATATTTATACCATGGCCAAAGTACGTAATAACGATATAGATACGCCAGGAGCCACTGGTGCAACCGGCCCTCAGGGCCCAACTGGTGCTACCGGTCCGGATGGGAAAACGGGTGCCACTGGACCTGTTGGCTCAACTGGGCCAGTGGGTTCTACAGGTCCTGAAGGCGCAACTGGACCTACGGGCCCTCAAGGGGTAACTGGTGTTACAGGTCCAACGGGATGGGTAACGTTAATTGCAAACAGTATAACTGGTCCTACTGGACCGATTGGTCCGACTGGTCCAATAGGTCCAACTGGGCCGATTGGAAGTACTGGCCCTGTCGGGTCTACTGGTCCTGTCGGATCTACAGGTCCTGATGGGAAAACGGGTGCTACGGGTCCAGGTGGCACCACAGGTTCAACGGGCGCTACCGGTCCAGGTGGCACCACAGGTTCAACGG
>CAJCIQ010000149.1 GCA_903970475.1 Beijerinckiaceae bacterium | reverse complement strand
TCCTGCTGTGCCCATCCATGCAAGGCTACGCCAAGCAAACCGCATAATAGTGCTATTTGTCGCATAAGGGATAAATTGAAATATGTCAGTAGTAGTTGTTGCAGTTTAGTCTTGTTTGTCAGCATCCGTTTCGGAATGAACGTTATCCGTATTAAGGGTGGTTCCGTGTTTGAGAACCCTGCCCGCTCTACGGAACAGGCCCTTTACCCCTGAGTTCATTACCTGGTCTGTTCTGACAAATAAAATCTTGTTACCTGTGTTGTTATCGTCCTGATCTTCTATAGTATGATACGAAACTGCTGGAGCATTTGTTACAGTCTTATCTGTTTGTGTTGTTTTTGCAATGCCAGCCTGGGATAGGTTAGGATTGCTATTAATGACTCCTGTCCCTGGGTCGGGCGCGGAGGTGCCGGTCTGAACGCCGTTAGCACCAGAGGCCATGGCAGCCTTTTCCCTTAACGTTAAGGGTGCTGTCCCTGTCGGGGATAATTCTTGGGTTGATGTCAGTGCAGTTGTCACTGACTCTCCGTTACTGTTTGTGCCGGGTTGGTTAACGCTGCCGGCACTCGTTGCATTTTTACCCGCATTGACGCCCAATTTCATTGGGGAAGCGCCAGGGTGGTCGTGTTTGGAGGTCGTGGCTACCTCATTGATTTTAGGTACTTGTATCGTGTGGATCTGGGTTCCTGCCTGGGCAGTGGTTGGGTCATTGGTTGTTTGGGCTGGATTTCCAACGCCGGCTGAGTGCGACTGGGCGCCAGTGACAGATGACGGAGCGACCGCAGCCGACTGAGTTGGGCCGGCGCCCTGAATAGCTGGAGTATTCACTGCTACCTGGGCCTTAACAGACTCTTCGGTACTGCTGTAACGATGTGAGAACCAAATGGCCGCACCGGAAGCCAACAGCAATAAAGCTGCTGCTATGGATAGCCCTCTTTTCCAAAGGGGGGTGGACATTTTTTTATCCGCAACAGGAAAGGACACGACAGGATTGTCCCGCTGATCCACAAATTTGTACAGATAACGCTTATCAAACGTTGGCGCATCGTCCTCATCAGCCATTAATACGGCTTTCCGAATGTTGACCAATTCTTCTCCCAGGTCGGCGTTTTCACGGATGAAATCCTCCACCACCTTGCGCTCTTCGGTTTTCAGTTCGTTGTCTACGTAAAGAAGAAAGTATTCCTCGTAATTATGGCGAGTAATTTTCATATTACATTCTCCATTTTAACTATATATTCTCTAAGTTGTACCCTGGCCCTATGCAGGTATACTTTCACCTGACTTTCATTTAATTCAGTGATTCGTCCGATTTCTTCGTAAGAATAACCTTCATAGTCCTTCAGCATCACCAAGCTCCTTTGTATCTCACTTAACCTTCCCAAAGCGTCCTGGAGTATTTTCCGGGCATTATTTGCCTGTATGTGCTCCACTTTGGCTTCTTCCCTGAATTCATCTTTGAGGTGAACCCTTTTTTGTTTTCGGATATGGTCTATCATCTGATGATAAGCAATGGTAAACAGGTAAGATTTGCAACGGGCAAAATCTACCTGTTCCCGGTTGATCCAAAGTTTTTCAAACGAGGACTGCACCACATCTTTTGCGTCATCTTCCCGTCCTAAGTTCTTCATAATAAACCTGTACACATTATCTGCATACTGGCTCACACATTGATTATATTCCTGGTGGGTCATAAAGGATTCTGGCGCCTTGTAAATGTACGTTCTCTAGCCGTGGTTTGCATATATTACGTCCCTGGAGCGGAAAAGTTACAATCCTGGGGTAAAAACCTGAAAACCAATTTTCCTTTACTTTTGTGACTCTTTTAAACCTAGCATATGAATGAAAATCTGATTACCCGCCTTCAGGAGGAGTTGGCTACCATACAGTCTGAGGGTCTGTACAAAGCCGAAAGGATCATCACCAGTGAACAGGGCGCCGAAATCCAGGTAGGTGGCAAAACAGTAATCAACCTGTGTGCCAACAATTATTTGGGCCTTTCCTCCCACCCTAAGGTGCTGGAAGCCGCCCATCAGGCCTTGAATCACAGAGGTTATGGCATGAGCAGCGTACGCTTTATCTGTGGTACTCAGGACATTCATAAGGAATTGGAGCAGAAGATCTCCAAGTTCCTGGGGACAGAAGACACCATATTGTATGTGGCTGCATTTGACGCCAACGGTGGGGTCTTCGAACCCCTGTTCCAGGAACAGGACGCCATTATCTCCGATGAGCTGAATCACGCCTCTATCATTGATGGCGTACGTCTGTGTAAAGCCCAGCGCTTCCGGTATAAGCACAACGATATGAACGACCTGGAAGCCAAATTAAAAGAGGCTGCCGGGGCCAGAAGCAGGATCGTCGTAACCGATGGCTCTTTCTCCATGGATGGCACTATTGCCAAATTGGATGAAATTGTAGTGTTGGCTGAAAAGTATGATGCTATTGTCATGACGGATGAATCCCATAGTTCCGGGTTTTTAGGAAAAACAGGAAGGGGGACCCATGAATACAGAGGCGTAATGGGGAAAGTGGATATCATTACCGGCACCTTAGGTAAAGCCTTGGGTGGAGCTTCCGGGGGCTTTACCAGCGGTCGCAAGGAGGTTATTGAGATGCTGCGTCAGCGTAGCCGGCCTTATCTTTTCTCCAACACATTGGCTCCCAGTATTGTAGGCGCATCAATTGCTGTACTGGATATGCTTACAGAAGCTACTACGCTCCGGGATAAGCTGGAGTGGAATACGCAATATTTCAGGGCCAAAATGACTGAGGCCGGATTTGCCATTAAACCCGGAGACCATCCCATCGTACCTATTATGCTCTACGATGCCGTGCTTGCCCAGAAAATGGCTGCTATGTTGCTGGAGGAAGGCATTTACGTTATTGGATTCTTCTATCCGGTAGTGGCAAAGGGGCAGGCCAGGATTCGGGTACAATTGAGTGCCGCCCATGATCAGGCACATCTGGATAAGGCCATCAACGCGTTCATCAAAGTGGGAAAAAGCCTGGAGGTGCTCAAATAATGCTCAAGGCAATCATTACGGCAGGTGGGCTTTTCCTGGTTTTGGCCTGGTCGGCTTGTACCATCAATAATGTGGATAATGCTCCGGGATTGAAAATTTATTTCGATTCTGCGCAGGTCAGTGGAACCTTTTGTATATATGACAATGTTCATGGAGGCTTTACGATCTATAACAAGGATCGATACGTGCACCGCTTGTCTCCAGGCAGTTCTTTTAAGCTGATGACTACCCTTATTGGCTTGGAAAACGGAAAACTATTTGATAAAGACGCTCGGATTGGCAACCTTAGCCTGAAAGAGGCCTTTCGAACGGATAGTCCGGACTTCTTTAGGGATCTTGCCCTCAAACTGGGAAAGGATACTATCGATAAACGCATTGTTTCTATGTCTTACGGCAATATGGATACCGTCGGGACTGCGGACTCCATACCCAAACTGGCCATCTCCCCTGATGAACAACTTGGACTGGTTAAAAAGATGTATTTCAATCAGTTGCATTTTCAAAAGCGAACAGTAGACGTCGTGAGGGACCTCATGCAACGGGAATCCACACCCAATTATGGCCTGGCCTATGTCACCGGCAGGGCAAAGGATAGTACCGGAGCGCCTATGGTCTGGGTATTGGGTTGGGAAGAAGAAAGAAAGAACCCTTACTTCTTTGTACTGAATATTACCGGAAACTCAGACGAGGACTTAGCGGCTAAAGCAGAACCCTTATTGAGGTCACTTCTGAGGGATCAGGGTTTCTTTAAAGGGCTTAAATAATATCCATTCGGTATTTTTTTTGCATATTGCCAAACAGTGTTACACTTTCAACATATCATTTATTTCTGGGCCCTGCTGATCCTACCCATACTGGGACTGCTGTTTGCCTCGGTTATCCGCTGGAAAAGGAAGACCACCGCCAAGATCGGAGACCCCGCCTTGGTGGGTATCCTGACCCGTAATTACAGTCCAAGGAAGTTCGCGCTGAAATTTATTTTGGTATTTCTGGCAGTGGGCTTGATTGTGTTGGGCCTCGTCAATCTTCAAAGGAGATCCGGTGGGGTTGTCCGCAGGAAAGGCCTGGACGTCATGGTTCTCCTGGACGTTAGCAACAGTATGCTTGCTGCTGATCTGCCACCTTTCAGGTTAGCCAGGGCAAAACAAGTCGTTAGCCGCTTGTTGGATGAAGTTCCTGATGATCGGGTTGGATTAATCATATTTGCGGGCCATGCTTACCTGCAAATGCCCCTCAGTAGTGACCATGCTGCTGCTAAAATGTATTTGGATGCCGCAAATCCAGGGTCTGTGCCCACTCAAGGCACGGTCATAGGAGAAGCCCTTAATATGGCTGCCCAAACCTTCAACAACAAGGAAAAGAAGTATAAATCCGTCATTTTGATTACCGATGGGGAGGACCATGACGAATCTGCGCTTAAAGCTGCCGCCCAATTGCACGATCAGGGTGTGGTGGTGCATACCGTGGGATTGGGTTCTCCAACGGGCTCATTCATTGTGGATCCTAATACTGGGGAGCAAAAGAAGGATGCCGAAGGCAATCCCGTTATTACCAAGTTGAACCAGCCTTTGTTACAACAGATTGCTCAAACCACAGGCGGCACCTATCAGCTTTATGATAACACGGATGCTGTAGTCACCTCCCTGGAAAAATCCCTGTCAGATATGGGTACTCAATCCTATGAGGATGAGAATTATGCCCAATATGAGAGCTATTTTTACCTGTTTTTATGGGGAGCCCTCGTACTATTGCTGATAGAACTTTTTATTCCTGAGAAACGACAAAAACCTATTCCGGCATGAGGCGCCTTTTCTGGTTTATACTAGTCCTTTTGGCTTGCGCAACTGCCCGTGCTCAGAAAGCCAATACCCTGATCGGAAAGGGAAATGACGCATACAAGAAAAAGCAGTACGATAAGGCTGCCGAAGCATACAAGGGCGCCCTGGCCAAACAACCCGGAAGCGAAGTAGGAGAATACAATCTTGGGAATGCGCTGTATAAGAGTAAGAAACTGGAAGACGCAGTGGATGCATATGGAAAGGCTATCAAGGCCACTAAAGATCCCGCTGCCCAGCAAAAAGCCTATTATAACCAGGGGGTAGCCTACCAACAGGCGCAAAAGTTGCCGGAAAGTATAGATGCGTATAAAAATGCATTGAAACTCAATCCTACAGACCAGGATGCACGGTTTAATCTGCAAAAAGCTTTGCAACAACAGCGCCAGCAACAACAGCAACAGCAACAGCAACAAAAGCAGCAGCAACAAAAGCAAAATCAGCCCCAAAAGCAAAATCAGCAACAGCAGCAACAGCAGCAGCAGCAAAATAAACAAAACCAGCCCCAGCAACAACAAAACAAGTTGACCAAGGAGCAGGCCGAACAATTGCTGAAAACCATGGAGCAAAAGGAGAAAGAACTCCAGGAAAAAATGGATAAAGCGCATGGAAACCCCCAACAGCCGGAAAAAGATTGGTAATCACCAGCCATCGTAGCGGCGCCCGTCGGTACCTGGAAATATTGGTAACAGTTAAGAAATAGATCCTTGTTACCTTTGGTTCGAATCTATTGAACGTAGTTGTATGCAGCTTTATGCCCCTTCACTGTCCGCTTATCGTAGGCTTAAAACACTGGAAGTCAAAGTCGGGGATTTGACTTTAGGCAATTTCAACCCCATCCGGATTCAAACCATGACGACTACCGATACTATGGACACCATAGGCACGGTAGAACAAACCATTCGTTGTATTGAAGCTGGCGCTGAACTGGTAAGGATAACCGCTCCCTCCAAAAAGGAAGCGGAGAACCTGCTTAATATCAAATCTGAACTGAGGAGCAGGGGCTATGCTACACCCCTGGTTGCCGATATTCACTTCACCCCCAATGCTGCGGAAATAGCGGCACGCATAGTGGAAAAGGTAAGGATCAATCCAGGGAACTATGTGGATAAGAAGAAGTTTGCCTTTATTGAATATACTGACCAGGATTACCAGGAAGAGTTAGATAGGATCAGGGAGCGTTTTGTTCCCCTTATTCAAATCTGTAAAGAATATGGAACGGCCATGCGTATTGGTACCAACCATGGATCGCTTAGTGATAGGATCATGAGCAGGTATGGTGATACACCCATGGGTATGGTTGAAAGTGCCATGGAATTCCTGAGAATTGCCAGGGACGAACAGTATCACAATATCGTGTTGAGCATGAAGGCCTCTAACCCACAGGTGATGGTGCAGGCATACAGGCTGCTGGTCAGGCATATGGAAGAGGAGTTTTCCGTATGCTATCCTTTGCATTTGGGGGTTACCGAAGCCGGAGACGGAGAAGATGGACGGGTTAAGTCAGCCATCGGGATAGGAACTTTATTAGAAGATGGTTTAGGAGATACTATACGGGTGAGTCTGACAGAGGATCCGGAACTGGAGATACCCGTATGCAAGGATATTGTTGCCCGTTATACCCATCGGGTAGCGGATCCCACCATACCAGAGGCTCCTGTGCTTCAGTATGATCCTTTCAGTTACCACAGGCGGAAAACGCAAGCGGTTTCCAATATCGGAGGTGGGCAGGTGCCGGTCGTTATGGCAGATCTCAGCCATATACCCGATTTAAAACCTTCTGACCTTGTTTCGATAGGATACACCTATGACGAGCCCACGGATAAGTGGAAGATCTCCGACACTGCCGCAGACTATCTGTATACGGGTATTTCTAAACCTGGATTTGCCTTACCCGGCACTTTAAAAGTAGTGGTAGATGCAGATACTTATAAGACTCACCCCAAAGATGGGTTTCCCCTTTGGGAGTTGAACGCTTATAAAACAGGTGGGCAGGCGTCCATCAACTTTGTTCGGGTGCATTGTTACGATAAGACTTCCAAGGATGAATCTCTGTCCGATGATCTGCTTCAAGACCCTACAGTGGTCCTTTGCCTGGTTTCGGATAATCAACATGCCATGCCTGCCGTAAGGAGAATGTGCATGGAATTGGAAGAGCGGGGTTGTGAGCAGCCTATCATACTGGGATGTAGTTCTCAGGGGCATACAGCTGATGAACACCTGATCCACTTTTCGACGGAAACAGGCGCCCTGTTGCTGGATGGATTTGGAGATGGATTGTTTTTACGGACTACTGCGTACGGCGCCAATTATCAGGTATCGGGTCGTAATTATCAAGATCAGCAAAGCCTGGAGGGATTGCTCAATAATACGGCTTTCTCTATCTTACAGGCTACCAGGACCAGGATCAGCAAGACAGAGTACATTTCTTGCCCCAGTTGTGGAAGGACCTTGTTTGAACTACAGGAAACCACTGCCAGGATAAGGGCCGTCACCAACCATTTGAAGGGTGTAAAAATCGCCATCATGGGATGCATTGTCAATGGGCCTGGTGAAATGGCCGATGCAGACTTCGGATATGTGGGCAGCGGGGTTGGGAAGATTACCCTTTATAGGGGAAAAGAAATCGTCAAGCGAAATGTAGACAGTGAAACGGCTGTGGAAGAGTTGATTGACCTGATAAAAGATCATGGAGCCTGGGTAGATCCTGTCTAAGGATTCAAACTATCATAAACATAATTCTATGCGGAAATTTGCTTACGCAGCTTTGTTCCTGTTTACACTCAGCGGCTGTTGCGAAATTACAGAAACGATTACGATTGATGCCTCCGGAAAGGGCACTTATCAAACTGATATGGATGCCTCCAAACTGGTATCCATGATTAAAACCTTTGCTCAACAGAGCGGGGACACCTCCAGCTTTAATCATAGCATTGATTCGACTATTTCCTTTAAGTCAGTAGCCGATACCAGCACCACCATGAGTCCGGATCTGAAGTCCGTATTTTCAAGGGCTACCATGCGTATTGTCATGAAGGGAGACAGTAACATTTTCAAATCCAGTCTGTGGGCGCCTTTTGATAACCTGGATCAATTACAAAGGATGCAAAACGAAATCTCTAAGAATGGGGGTGGCTTTCAGACAATGGGGAATGTATTGGGCCGTAAGGGAATAGATAGCTCCAATTCCAAAGGAATGAGCGGCATGGGTAATATATTTGTTACGTCCTGGAAGGACCACAAAATACAAAGGACCCTTGATAAGGCTCGCTTTGACTCTTTAATGAAGGATCCTGCCATGCAACAAGCTCAACAAATGTCCGCCATGATGGGTGAAGCGAAGTTCACTACCGTTATCCATCTCCCCAGGCCAGCCATTACAGTAAACAGTAAGGCTTCAGTACTTTCTGAGGACAGGAAAACAGTTACGTTCGTAAGGACCATGTCAGAGATGTTTTCTAATCCGGAAGATTTTGATTTTACGATAGAATACTAATCCCTCTTTCGTTTTGAACCGAATCGATAGATTACACGCCATCCTGGTGCACTTGCAGAGCAAGCGCAGGGTGACAGGTCAGGAACTGGCAGATCGCTTCGGCATTAGTCTGCGTAGTGTGTACCGGGATGTGAAAGCCCTGGAGGAGTCCGGGGTGCCTGTCATTGGGGAAGCGGGCATCGGGTATAGTATCATGGAGGGCTATAGACTGCCCCCCGTCATGTTTACCCAGGAGGAAGCAACGGCCATCCTCATGGGCGTAAAATTGACGGAGCGGTTTACGGACGAAGGAACCCGCAGGCAGATAGAGAATGCCCTTTTCAAGATAAAATCAGTGCTCCGGACCCAGGACAGGGAACACCTGGAGCAGGTTTCAGATACGGTGGTGGTTGCGGCAGGCCGTATACCGGTAGACGAAAATTTCAACAAGTTTTTACCTGATCTCCAAAAGGCCATCATCAACTCTACCGTAGTTAAGTTGGTTTACTTTGCGCCCTATAAAGAAGAAGCGGGCGAAGTATCCCAAAGGGAAATTGAACCTTTTGGGCTTTGCTACTATGGGCAAGCCTGGCATTGTTTTGCCTGGTGCCGGCTCAGAAATGATTATAGGGATTTTAAACTGACCAGGATCAGGGACCTGCAAGTTTGTTCAGATAAATTCAACAGGGATCAACACCCTTCCCTACAGGAATACCTGCAACGTATGCGTAAGCAGGGCGAACTACAAGAAGTGAAAATTTGCTTCGAGGGATCTATCGCCCGTTATCTGGGAGAACAGAAATATTATTATGGTTTTGTATCCCAGGAACCTATGGGCGATAAAGTGTGCATGACCTTTCTGACAGGCCATATGGAGTTCCTGGGCCGTTGGCTGCTTTCCTTTACCGACCTGTGTGAGGTCATTTCCCCTGAACCATTTAAGGATTTGGTTTACACGCTCATCGGGCAGTTACAAAAAAAGTTACCCGTTTAAAAACTTGCTGACATAATGCTGTCAGTAGCCGGTATTTTATTTGTATAATAAAATACCTGACCATGTATATCAAACCCTTCCCTCCGGCAAGATTCACCTGCTACGTTTTTTTATCTGAAAAATATGCCGACTATGAGATAGCCTTGTTAATGGCAGGCTTGCATCAATTTTCTGGAGTGGACGTGGTCACATTTTCCTTGCATAATGAGCCCGTGCTTTCTATGGGAAACCTGGCTGTATTACCTGACCTGAGTCTCCGAGAGGTGGACCCGATCGATATTGATTTTCTGGTACTTCCCGGAAGCCCACTTTGGGAAATGAATGAGAATCAGGCAATAGCAGGATTGGTCGCCCAGGTATTGGCCCAAGGAAAGGGGGTGGGTGCTATCTGTGGGGCAACCTTACTGCTGGCCAGGGGGGGGTGGTTGGATAACTGCCTGCATACCAGTAATCATAAGGATTATTTACAACAACATGTTCCTGAATACGCAGGTATAGAAAACTATACAGATGAACCAGTTACCAGGGATGGACACATTATTACTGCCGGTGGACCCTTTGGTTTTCAGTTTGCAAGAGAAGTTTTTAGGTATTTCGGATTGGGGGATTACCGGCCTTTCAGGGAATGGTTTCAATATTTTGAAAGGGCAGAAAAGGTAATGGGTAAGTTGGGAAATTTTTCTCCAATTAATGTATCTTAGATATCCCGAAAAACGCCTATAATATGCCTACCACGGTTGCCTGCTTAACTGGGATGCCGGTCCTTTCGCCATCCGATGTGCTGAACCGCCTCAGCCTCCGAGATTTTTTCGTATTTGATACAAATCCCCAACATGTATACCTCCATCATCGTGTGCCTGGAGCGATACGATTGGATCCGGCAGATTTTACGGAGTCCAAACTACCCAGAGACCAAGAGGCTGCGCTTTTGTTTTATTCCTCCGGTCCGCTATGCGGAAAAGGTACGCATGCAGCGCGCAGGGCAACCAGGATGGGGTACAACAGGGTCTATGTGATGACAGCGGGCATTACGGGCTGGATCAAGGAAGGTTGTCCGGTGGAGAAGGGGTAAGCGCTGATTCAAATTTTTTTCTCAAACTCAGGCAAGAATACCAAATCATCCATACCAATAATCCTTCTGATGCAAAAAGGAAGGTTAGCCTTAAGACATAGTTGACCCTCCAGAAAAGTTCAATGCCGAGTAAGTCTAATAGGAGCAATGTACTGACCAAATAAGTCAGAATGACCAGGAAGAGGTTGGGTCGTATCCGTATGTCGGTGAGCGTGCGTGAAATGTATGTTGCTTCTTCTCCCGGTGTGAGCGTCGGTAACCTTTTAGGGGGCAAGGCGTCTACATTGCCGCTCAAATAGGCCAAATGGGTGTCTCCCCATGGTATAGGGGGAAATTTCCAGGGATGGCCTAACCGGAATCCGTTTTCTGCCAGGACAGATCCTTTAAAGCCCAGTTGGGTTAATGTGGGAAGCAGGCGCCGATAAACGGTTTCAGCGTCTTCCTCGAGGGTGTATTGATAGCTCTGAGTGAAGAAAATATCCAAGTGATAACATTCAATGCGACCAGCAAAATACGACAATTTAAGCTTTGTTACTCTCAAGTATCAAACCACGCCCCTACCTTTGTTGGTAATATATGAAGACTGATTTCCTAGTGATCGGCTCAGGTATTGCCGGGCTGACCTATGCTTTGAAAATGGCGGACGCTTGTCCGGACAGGACAATAACGATCATCACAAAGACCACGGAAGATGAAACCAATACAAAATATGCACAAGGCGGGGTGGCGGTTGTCAATGACATGGACAATGATAGCTTTGAAAAGCATATTGAGGATACCTTAATTGCCGGTGACGGATTATGTGATCCCGAGGTGGTAGAGATAGTTGTAAAGGAAGGTCCGGAAAGGGTTCAGGAAATCATTGACTGGGGCACGGAGTTCGATAAACTCCCGGACGGTGAATATGCCAGGGGTAAGGAGGGAGGACATTCTGTATTTCGTATCCTCCACCACAAAGATGTGACCGGAAGGGAAATTGAAAGGGCTTTGCTCACCGCCGTCCATAGTAAGCCCAATATCAAAATCATCAACCATTGTTTTGTAGTGGATCTGATTACCCAGCATCATCTGGGTTATCTGGTTACCAAATCTACACCTGACATTGCTTGTTTTGGGGTTTATGTATTGAACCTGAAGACAGGCCAGATAGAAACGATTCTTTCCAAGGTGACATTATTGGCAACAGGGGGAAACGGGGCGGTCTACAGAACGACTACCAATCCAAGCATTGCTACCGGAGACGGTGTTGCCATGGCCTATAGGGCAAAGGGAAGGATAGAGAACATGGAGTTCATCCAGTTCCATCCTACAGCCCTCTATGAAGTGGGGGTTGGAACTGCCTTCTTAATCACGGAGGCGGTAAGAGGTGATGGAGGTATATTGCGTAACCGCAGTGGGGAGGCTTTCATGGAACGGTATGATCCAAGGAAGGACCTGGCGCCCAGGGATATTGTTGCCAGGGCCATAGACTCCGAAATGAAAAGAACCGGTACGGAGCACGTATACCTGGACTGCCGGCATATGGATCAGGAAAAGTTCCTGCATCATTTCCCCAATATTTATGAGAAGTGTAAGTCCATTGGTATAGACGTGTCAAAAGATATGATCCCTGTGGCGCCTGCTGCCCACTACAGTTGTGGTGGCATTGAGACAGATCAGTGGGGTCAGACCTCTATAATCAATTTGTTTGCCTGCGGAGAGTGCGCTTCTACGGGTTTACACGGAGCCAATCGGCTGGCCAGCAACTCCTTGCTGGAAGCTATGGTTTTTGCCCATCGTTGCTATCTGGAGGGCTTGAGAAGGATATCCCAACTGGACTTCCGTTCAGACGTTCCCGACTGGAACGCGACGGGCACGGGGGAACCCAAAGAAATGATCCTGATCACCCAGAGCCTGAAGGAATTGAGACAGGTGATGAGTGATTATGTGGGTATTGTCAGGACCAACGTGCGACTTGAAAGAGCCATGAAACGCCTGGATCTTTTACACTACGAGACGGAAAGTCTTTATGATGCCTCCACCATTTCGCCCCAGTTGCTGGAATTGCGGAATATGATAACGGTAGGATACCTGATCGTGAAGTGTGCCCAGTTCAGGAAAGAAAGCAGGGGCCTCCACTACAATACAGATTATCCTGCTCATAGTGAGATTGTCCAAAATATGGTTTGGTAATGTATTACCTGGTATATGGCATTGCGTATGGGATTTCGCTTATTCCCTTCTGGCTACTGTATGGATTTGCAGATATCCTGTTTTTGCTTGCTTACTACGTGCTGGGTTACCGTAAGAAGATCGTCATGGACAATCTGAGGGCTTCTTTTCCGGAAAAAACAGAACCCGAGCTCAAGGTCATTGCCCGTAAATTCTACCGCAATTTCATAGATAATTTTCTGGAGGCTATCAAGCTGTTGTCCATTAGCAAGCGACAGTTGGATAAAAGGTTTAAGTGTGATTATTCACTCCTGGATAAGTTGGCGGCGGAAAAAAGAAGCTGCACATTGCTGCTGGGTCATGTATTCAATTGGGAATATGCTAACGCTCATTTTTCAGACCATTCTCCCGCCAAACTGCTGGTAGTATATATGCCTTTGGCGTCTAAAGCCATGGACCGGGTATTTATAAAACTGCGGGAACGTTTTGGAACCATCCTGTTGCCGGCCACCCATATGAGTCGTTCTATGGTCCCTTACAGGAATCAGGTATATGTATTAACGTTGGTTGCAGATCAAAATCCTGGTTCTCCTGAATCAGCTTATTGGTGCGATTTTATGGGCCGGCCTGCTCCGTTTGTAAAGGGTCCGGAACGCAGCGCCCGGATGGGTAACCTCGTCACTGTTTTTGTTTCGATTAAAAAGGCTGGAAGGGGTTATTACGAAGCAATGCTTACCCTGGGAAATGATCATCCGTTGTCTACCTCCGATGGTGACATAACCCGTCAGTTTGTACGATTCCTGGAAAATGAGATCAGGGAGCAACCGGAAAACTGGTTATGGAGCCACCGCAGGTGGAAACATACGTATAAGCCGGAATATGAGGCGTTGAGGATAGATAAGTGATACGCTTCCCAGGCCGAAGCCCGCGGCGCAGGAGTTGCCAGGGGCTCTGAGGCAGACCATGGCGCTAGCCCCGCCAATCCCAGCGCACGACATTCCACTGGTCGGATTCATCCCGGTAAGTATCGATAATCTTAAAACCTACCCTTTCATGGGCCTTTTGGGAGCGGAGATTGGAGGTAGAGATTTCTGTCACCAGCATCTCAAATTGGGAAGAAAACTGTTTCCGGTGAAATTCATATAGGAGATCCACCACCCCTTTTCCTCTATGACTTTCTGCCACACAAATTTGCCCCATCAGGTAAAAGCGATACTCGCTGAGTGGCTTTCCTTCATATTGTAGAGTTGCCAAATGATCCAGGGTGCCTTGCATGCGTGGGTAAGCGGAGACGCTTTCGGGGAGGAGCGTAAGGGCGTAGCCTACTACTTGGGGCTCGCGGACGCGAACCTCGGCGGCAACCTTTGGCGCCGGGTCCTGATCGCCGAATTTATCTGGCGCGTCCACGGCTACAACCGAAGGCGCTATCTCGTGCAGGGCTTTTAAGTCCACCGCGGAATAGCTCCAGGTTACAAAACCTTCCTTAGCCTTGGTTTCCCGGCTAATATTAGTGAGCAGGTTTATATGGGATAAATGCGCGATCTGATCCAGTTCTTCCGGAGTGGAGACCAATTTGGCACTCAGCATAAAGTCTTAATTCAATACAGCCGATTCCTTCTCTGTTTTGATGGAATCGATGGCTTTAATGGCATTCCATCCACCCACTACGTTGCGGATATTATGAATGCCTTCGCGCTTGAGTAAGGAAGAGGCTATTACACTACGGTATCCACCCGCGCAATGGACATAGATATTTTGATTATCCTCAAGGTATGCCATACTGCCTGGATCTTTCAGGCTTTCCAGGGGAATATTCTGGGCATCTTTAACATGACCTTCTCCGTATTCGATTTCTTTTCTAACATCCACTATCACCAGATTCTCGTCGAATTTCAGGTCCATGGCCAATTCATCCGCTTCCACATCTATGATCATATCCAGGGGCAATCCTGCTTTGGTCCAGGCCTCAAATCCCCCTTCCAGGTATCCTTTCACATTTTCAAAACCTACCCTGGCTAATCTCAGCACACTTTCTTCCTCCTGACCAACTTCGGTTACTAATAAGATGGGATCGGTAAAGTTCAATAAACTGCCTGCCCATTCAGCAAAACGCCCGTCCAAACCGATATTGATACTTCCAGGTACGAAACCTGAAGTGAATAGCGTCGCTTTTCTGGTGTCTAATACGACTGTATTGCCTGACTCCTTCTGCTCATTGAAGGACTCGGGATTTATGGCAACGAGGGAAGACCGCATTACCTTCTCAAGGCTTTCATAGCCTTCTTTGTTGATCCTTGCATTCACGGGGAAATATAAAGGAGGGGGGGTAAGACCGTCAATAACCTTAGCTATGAAAGCCGCTTTATCGGTTTCTTTCAATGCATAGTTAGCAGCCTTTTCCTGTCCAAGGGTGCTATGTGTTTCTGGTCCCAGATTCTTACCACAGCTACTGCCTGGACCATGTGCTGGATAAACAATGACAGCATCCGGTAAGGAGGCAATCTTGTTTTGAAGGGAATCAAACAACATTCCTGCTAATTGTTCCTTAGTGAGGCTTCCGCTGCTTAAATCCGGACGACCAACGTCGCCGACAAAAAGGGTGTCCCCGGTGAAAATGGCATATGGCTGACCCTGCTCATCTTTGAGGAGATAGCAGGTCGATTCCAAGGTATGCCCGGGTGTATGCAATACTTCCAGGCTTACTTGCCCAATGTTGAATGACTCTCCGTCTTTTGCCAGGTAAATGGGGAAATTGGTTTCAGTCTGCGGCCCGTAGACGATGGGCGCTCCTGTTTTTGCTGCCAGGTCAAGATGCCCACTCACAAAATCTGCGTGGAAATGGGTCTCCAGGATATATTTGATCTTGGCCCCACGTTCCTCTGCCAGGTGAATGTACATCTCCACATCCCTGAGCGGATCAATCACCACTGCTTCCTTGTCACTCTCTATGTAATAAGCGGCTTCGCTTAGACAGTTTGTATACAGTTGTTGTATATACATTATCCCACTAATTCTTCCACAAACTTAGAAATCTCTTCTATCCTTTTGGTATTAATAGTATACCAAATAAACTTCCCTTCTCTTTCTGTCATTACAATACCCGCTCTTCGAAGTATTGCCAGGTGCTGCGAAGCTACTGATTGTTCAAGCCGAAGTTTGGTATAAATTTCGGTCACGGTCATTTTTTCGTGCTCGTCTATTAGGCGCACAATCTGTTGTCTTAATTTATGATTCAAAGCACGCAAAACCAATGCAGCTTTTTTTACGGACAACAAATCAATGCGAACAGCACTTTCTTTAGCATGCTTGCCATGCAAGACCATTGCGTAAGGAGTTTGAATCTCTGCCATATTACTACACTTTATCAAAATCAATAATGCAAAATTACACCATCATATAAAAAGAAGGTGTAATTATTCTGTTAAACCCGGTTGGTCTTACAAAAATATTACATTTATCCGATTTAGCAGACGTTCAGTTTTTGTGGAATTCCTTGAGGTACAAGGGCTCAAGATAGGCCAATGGAGATAAGTCGCCTAGAATCAAGCGTTTTTCTGCTAAAGGGGCTAAATCTGCGACTGAATGTTGAACTGTTGAAAATTGGGCACTATTTCCATTATAAGCCCTTTTCCATTTAATTGCCCCATCCCCACTGAAAATGAGGATGTTGTTATCCATATATGGGTCAAAAATTTCAGGTGAAAGTATAAGCGCTCTCGGTGCCATGATCTCTTTTAACTGGTGGTCATAAATGCCTGTAAACACCTCATCCCTTCTGGCGTCAATCATTGGACAAAAATGGAATTCGGGTGTTATGTCGTTGTAGTTCGACGTGGCGGCTTCTTTGCTTTCAGCTAGCCCTGCTTCTTTAATGGCTGCATTGGCCATTACTTCTAAAGTACCTACGGGTACTAAAGGTTTGTTTAAGGCATATGCCAATCCTTTCGCACTTGAGAGGCCAACCCGTAATCCGGTATAGGATCCTGGGCCGATCGTTAAGGCGACGGCATCAATGGAACTAAGTTGGATACCAAGTTTGGCGCTAAGCCCGGCAATGGCTGGTTGCAAAAAAGATGCGTGTTCCTTTTGGGAATTATTGACGATCATTTCCAGAATTATACCGTCCTTGCTGAATCCTACAGAGGCATGGGTAGTGGCCGTATCTATGTTTAAAATTAATGGCATAGGGCTTCTTGCTGAAGTAAAGGTGCAATCGTATAACGTATATTTTCCTTGCTAAGGGCCAACAGCAATTGATAAACCAAAGGAGCTCCGATTTGCTTGCACCATTCAAATGGCCCTTTGGGATAATTAGTGCCTAGTTTCATCGCCGTATCTATGGAATCTTTGTCACTGACTCCTTCTCCCAAAGCAAACCAGGCTTCATTGATGATCATGGAGACAATCCGTACGGATGGCATACCAATTACGTCTGGCAATTTTTCCAGTTTTTTCCCCCAGGATATACAGATGTCCTCCATCCTTTTTATGGCAGGCTCCGGTATGACAGCCTCCATGGCAGGCCTTTGCAGAAAGGTATTCCAGGCATTGATGCGCACAAAGCGTTGGTCCGTCTCCAGGCTTTTCAACGTAGGGGCTACGGCGTCAATCATGATCAAGGGAACATACCAGTTGGCGAGGGCCTCAATCCGCTCACGGGCATTGGGCGTGTCGGCTTTCCCGGTCACAACGGCATATGTTTCCGGAGTAATGATGATCCTGGAAAATTCCAGATCCAACAGAAAGTCATATACACCCTCCACCATGGTACGAGGATCTTCTGTCCAGGTGATGCCGAAAGGAACACCTTCGAAGGCGCTCTTGAATATTTCGCGGCTTTGGGGACTTGCTATGATAATTCCATTCATGCTTTGTTGACGCTGTTCATTTGGGGCTCTTACACAATTGAAGTATTTTGCAAACCTATACAAAATACCTACGACAAATCTATGAGTAAAAAGATAATTGAAACCAGCAAAGCTCCGGCTCCCATTGGTCCCTATAGCCAAGCTGTATGGGCAGGTAACCTGTTGTATGTCTCCGGACAAATCGCCCTACTACCGGGTTCTTCAGACGTAATTACCACTAGTCCGTCCGAGGAGACGCATCAGGTCATGCATAATATCCAGGTCATCCTGGAAGAAGCCGGCCTGGATTTTTCGCATGTAGTGAAGACCACCATTTTCCTGACGGACATGGCCGAATTCGCAGAAGTAAATGAAGCCTACGGACAATATTTCTCCGCTGAGTTTCCTGCGCGGGAGACTGTTTCAGTTAAAGGTTTGCCAAAAAATGTGAATGTGGAGATCAGCGTGACGGCTTACAAGCCCTAGTGATTCTCTTTTCGTGGCCTTCCAGCCCGAAGCGTGCTCGGCCCGACGCCACCATAAACTTTTGTGATTTGGGAAAAAACAAAAGTTTATGGTAGCATCGGGCCTTAGCAATTCATGGCTTCACAGGGGCGCTAATCTAGCTGGTGGCTAAAGTACCGGTCGTCCCTACGGCTTATCGCTGCTCCCACAGCTATAAGCCCCCGAAGACTATAAGCAGCCCGGGGGTGCGAATGAGAAAGTTAGATCTTGATCTCGTCTTCGGTCTTATCGAAGAAGTGGTATTCTGTCAGGTGGTAATTGGAGTTCCCCTGAACCTTAATATTTTGCCTGTACTTCCAGCACCACTTCATCCGGCGGGACCATAGTCCGCGCTTGAGATAAGCCTCCATGATGGGGTGTACCATCACCGTCAACCCTTTGTGCTGTTGCATGATCAGGTAGTTGAGATTCTTTTCAACCTCGTCTTCCAGGATCAGCGTAGAAGTTATTTTACCGGTACCGTTGCAGGTGGGGCAAACTTCCTGGGTGTTGATGTTGACTTCGGGGCGCATACGCTGACGCGTGATCTGCATGATCCCGAATTTGGAGATGGAAAGGATGGCGTGTTTGGCCCGGTCGGCTGTCATAAACTTTTCCATAGCGTCCATGACTGCCTTTTTGTTATCGGGCAGTTTCATGTCGATGAAGTCCACGACGATGATGCCTCCGAGGTCCCGGAGCCTGAGCTGGCGGGCGATTTCTTCGGCTGCTTCCAAATTAGTTTCCAGGGCGTTTTGTTCCTGATTATTACTTACGCTCTTATAGCCGCTGTTGACGTCGATGACGTGCAGGGCTTCGGTATGTTCTATAATCAGATAGGCGCCACTGGCCAGGTTTACGGTTTTTCCGAAAGCCGCCTTTACTTGTTTGGTTACCCCATAACTATCGAATATGGGAGAACCATTGTGATGGAAGGCGACGATCTCCGTTTTTTCCGGGGCTATCCTTTGGATATAGCTACGGGTATCATTGTAGATATTCTTATCGTTGACGACAATGCGGTTGAAGTCTACGCTGAGCAAGTCCCTGAGAATACTGGTAGTCTTGGTCTGCTCGCTCATGATTTTAGTCGGAGGAACACCGCTCTTCAGGTTGCGTTGCAGGGTTTGCCAGCTTTCCACCAACATTTGCAGGTCTTCGTGAAGTTCAGCTGTGTTTTTCCCCTCAGCGGCCGTACGGACGATGACCCCAAAGTTTTTAGGCTTTATGGCTTCCACGATTTTATGCAATCGCCTGCGTTCTTCCCCGGAATGGATTTTCCTGGAAACTGCTACAATATCGTTGAAGGGAGTAACGACGACAAACCTGCCGGGCAGAGAGATTTCACAACTGAGGCGAGGGCCTTTGGCGGCAATGGGTTCTTTTAGGATCTGCACCAAAATATTGGGCTTGCCGTTAAGTACCTCATTGATTTTACCGGTTTTAATGATTTCCGGTTCGTTGTGAAAGGTAGAAAAATCAAAACCACCTTCCATTTTGTCGTTAATGGCGGCCTGAGTGAACTTTAAAATAGAGCGGGCATAGGGACTGAGGTCCGTATAATGTAGAAAACCGTCTTTTTCGAATCCGACATCCACGAAGGCAGCGTTCATACCAGGAACAAGTTTTTTGACTTTTCCCAGGTACAAATCGCCTACGGAAAAACTTGCATCAGCCTGTTCGTGATGAAGCTCTACAAGTTTTTTGTCTTCTAAAAGAGCTATTTCCACTGCTTGTGGAGCTACATTTATGATTAATTCCTTATTCAAAGTTTGTTCCCTTTAATAGCCTGAGCTTCACCATACTATATTGCTTTCCACGACAATAATATCTGTGCCGTCATGCCGGTTTGGCTTCCTAAATTACAAATAGTTTTGGTAAACAATTCATTATCAGAAGTCAAAAAAGCCGGAAAGCGACTGGCGCAGACCGGCAATAAGCTGATATAAAGGACAAATAAGCGTTTCTTACTTGTTCTTTTTCTTATGACGATTCTTTCTCAGTCTTTTTTTACGTTTGTGTGTGGCGATCTTATGACGCTTTCTTTTCTTACCACAAGGCATACTACGAAATTTTTATTGGTTTAATAATTACTGATTCCCTAGAGACGCCTTTTACTGCGACTGCTGGATTCGTTTATCAATCTCCCTGATAAAGGAAGTATCGTTTTTAAATTTTCCTGAAGCTACCTCACGCATAAAAGTTGCCTTGATGGTTTGGTAGGTCTTCCTAGCCGCCTGTTTGTCCCCTTTTTGTTCGTACAAATCAGCCAACCGGGTTTGTACATCCAGATTTTCGGGTTGATGGCGCAAGACCGTTTCAAAGCGGTCAATTGCCTTATCTGTTTGCCCTGAGATTACCCCTGCCATACCCAGCATATACTGAGCATACATATTGGTTGAGTCTCTTTGGGCCACCTCCCTGATCTTCAGGATGCCTTGCATTGTTTCCTGGGGAGAACCCGTAGTACTTCCAAAGATATAGCAACTTCCCAGGCTGACTTTGGCTGAATCGTTGTTTGGATTCAGGTCCAATACCCTGGTGTAGAGCTCTTTGGCTTGATCCGCTTCCCAACTTCTGAGTTGCGCATCTTGCACCGTTGGCAGATCCTCAAAAAACAAATTGGCTGCAAAGGTCAGGCTTTTTTCAGAATTTTCCAACTTCGCTGATTGTGCCGTATATTCTGCATAGGGCACAAAGATTTTAGCTGAGTCGCCCCAGAAGGCGGCCAGTTTCTTGTAAGCGTCTAATTGTTGGGTTTTTACATCGCCCCGGGTAACCGAATTTTCCAGTTCCGTGACGTATGCTACCTGAGCCGGAGAAATTTTTTGCTTTGCAATGGCAAGCATGGCTGGGAAATCCAGCCTTGTACTATCAGTTGCGGTAGCAGTTTGCGTTTTTCCCTGGTCCTTTGGAACGGTTCGTCCGAAAAAGTATAGGCCAATCAATACAATGAAACCAAGACCTACGACCAATAATTGCTGTTTCTTTATCACTCCCTACTTATTGAGGGGGCAAAGTTACTGGCCATTCTGCATTTTCTTGACTTCTGCCACAAATTCTTTGGATGGCTTAAAGGCAGGAACGTAATGTTCTGGGATTTGCACAGCCGTATTCTTTTTGATATTGCGACCTATTTTGGCTGCTCTTTTTTTCGTAATGAAACTTCCAAATCCCCGGATATAAATATTTTCACCGTTGGAGAGGGTTTCTTTTACTTCTTTAAACATGGTTTCCAAAGTAACTAATACGTCTACTTTGGGTATTCCTGTTTTGTCCGCGATCTGGTTCACTAAGTCAGCTTTACGCATGGTGTTTAGATTA
>CAJCIQ010000148.1 GCA_903970475.1 Beijerinckiaceae bacterium | reverse complement strand
CCTCAAGCTCGACTCCCGGATAATCAGCTCATTTTCCAACACCCGCCGTTCGAACCGGTCAACGGGTCGCTTACTTTCTATCAAAGAGATCATCATCTCCATAGCCTGCCTACCCATCTCGAAGGCAGGTTGCACAACGGTGGTGAGGGGAGGATCGAAAATATTGGCCGAGGAAGAGTTGGTGAACCCTACCATCGCTATGTCATCCGGTATAGATACGTCCATCGTCTTCAAAAGGCTGAAGCTGGTGGTTGATAAACGGTCAGAGGCCGTTAGGATCGCTTGGGGACGGGGATCGGTCGACAGTAATTCAATGAGAGCGCTTTCGGTTTCGGATGGAATCATGCCGCCGTGATCGCAGTATTTAATATAGCTTTCGTCCATAAGTAAACCTGCGTCTTGCAGTGCCTGCGTATAACCTTCCAACCTTTCCAGGGTAATGGACAACAGATTTGAACTGGTGATCTGCGCTATACGTGTATAGCCCTGGTCGATGAGGTGTTTGGTTGCTTTATAGGCTCCCTCGTAATTGCCGGAAATGATGGTATGTGTGTCAATGTCCGGGGTGATGCGATCAAAAAATACCAGCGGGAGACCTTTGGCGTGCAGGTCTTTAAAATGATCGACGCTGCCTGTTTCAGCCGAAAGGGAAACGATCAGCCCATCCACAGAACGGGAAGATAGATCCCGGGTGATCAATACCTCCCTTTCGTAGGATTCATGGCTCTGCGCTATGCTGACGTTATAGCCCTTCTGATAGGCTACCGATTCAATACCATTAATGGCGGAAGAAAAAAAGTGGTTGTCAATATTGCACACGATGACCCCTATGGATTTGCTCAACCCTTGTTTCAAGCTTTGGGCAATGGGATTAGGCCGGTAATGGTGGGCTTCGGCATAAGCTTTTACCAGCTTCTTGGTTTCTTCGCTGATTTCATAACTATCCCGTAAGGCTTTGGATACGGTGGATACAGAAAGCTGTAAGGCTCCGGCAATATCTTTAATGGTCAGGGCTTCGTATCGCATGGGTCATAAAGATAGGAGAATATCGGCGCCGCGGGGCCAGAGCGGTCATCGCCGGACATAGCCGCCCGTCAAGCTACCGCAAGAGGATTACCCCTCGCCGATAGCCGCCCCTATGGGTGAGCCCAATACCAAAGGTGAACTGGCCAAGGGTGAAACGGTAGGAATCATAGCCATCCCGGAAAACTCCTTTTTCAGACAGTCCAGGAAATTCTTAACCTGTATCGTTTGTTTGCAGGTAGCTGCGTACCAGGTTCTGCGCGCTACTTCAGGGGGAAGAGGAATGGCTACGATATCCCTGGTTTCCAGGTAAGGTTTTACAATCCAGTCCGCCAGTGTGGCTATACCCAGGTTGGCGTCCACCATTTCCACGATAGCATCTGTATAATGAATGCGGTGAATGTGTTTGGGGGTTACGTGATGAGCCCTCAGAAGATTCTCTATGACGGGGATATTGCCAGAGGCAGGATCATTATAGGGCATAAAGATTTCCTGGTCTTCAAAATCAGAAGGCTTTACCATGGTCTTAGACGCCAGTGGATGGTATTGGGAAACGATACAATACACCTTATCCATGAAAATGGGCTCGTATTTGATACGGGGATTGTCAATGGTATTGCGCACGATGGCTATATCCAGCTCCCCTTTTAACAGGTATTCCAATGGCAGGTGGGTAGCGGCAGATACTACGTTAAAACTCATACCAGGTGCGCTACGTTTATATTGTTTGATGATACCCGGTAACCAGTGATAGGCCGTGTAACATTGGGTGCTGATCCGCAAGGATCCGGTTTGCCCTTCCTTGAGTGAGCGAAGGTCCGCCTGGAGCATATTTAACTCTGCCAATACCTTTTGAGCGGTATTGAGAAAAACAGATCCTTCTTCTGATAACTCCAGTCTTTTACCTCTGCGGTAAAAAATGGGCATACTTACTTCCTCTTCCAGCTCCTTTAACTGATGACTGAGCGCAGATTGGGTAAGGTGCAGGGTTTCTGCTGCCTTAGTGAGGGTGCCTTCTTTTACAATTGTATCCACCAGCCTGAAATGGTGCAGCCCTATATTCATATATGAAAGAAATTAATCGAAATAACAAAGTTAATTCATTTTATTCATATGAAAAGCTTTGTACCTTTGTGCCTGCATTCAGAGTCCCGCGCCTGCCATAAGTAAATGATACCTAACCTAACACGATCGCATTTTAAAATATATATACCCTTTTTTAGCATGTTCAAGTATCGAATCGCATTTTTAGGGGCATTAATGGCAAGTTTGCAGGCTTTTTCATCCCAGGCACAGGTCCTCACGCTGAAACAAGCAATTCAAACCGCGTTGGCTAATTATCCTACCATCAAGGCAAAAGCCAATTATGTTAAAGCCTCCCAGGCTTCGGTAAAAGAAGCCTCCAGAGAATACCTGCCGGACTTTACGTTATCCGGTCAACAGGACTACGGAACCGTTAACGCACAAGACGGTCCGCTCTATAGCTACAAAGGACTCAGCGTTTCTTCTTCAGGACCAGTATTGCCGGATCAAAGTGGAGCCGCTTCTTTTGGCTCCTTGTACCTGGCCAATATCAACTGGGATTTCTTTTCCTTTGGAAGAGCCAAGGAAAGGGTGAAAGTGGCCAAAAGCGCTTTATCGCTGGATTCCAATGACCTTTCCCAGGAAATGTTTGAGGACGAAGTAAGGGTGGCCGGCGCCTACCTGAACTTACTGGCCGCTCAACAACTGATCACCGCGGCTCAGAGTAACTTGGATAGAGCGGATTCCCTACAGAAGACGGTACTGGCCAGGGTAAAGGGTCAGTTAAATCCGGGAGTAGATTCCTCCCAGGCCAATGCGGAGGTCTCCAGTGCAAAGATCTCCCTCACCAATGCCATAGATTATGAGCAGACGGCTGCCAATCAACTGGCCCAACTGATGGGGGTACCTGCCCAGCCTTTTGTCCTGGATTCCCAATTTGTCGATCGGATTCCATCCGGTCTGGCCGGCCCATCCGGCCCAAATAGCTCATCTGTTGTAGATCCCAAACAACATCCCCTTTTAAAATATTACGAGGCACGCATAGCCCTTAGCCAGGAACAGACCAAATACCTGCGCACAGGCAATTGGCCCACTTTCTCCTTGTTTGGTGTTGGACAGGGTAGGGGGACCGGATTTGATTATAATTATAGTGCGACCAACCCAGATGCCTATACCCAGAATTACCTTACAGGGGTAGGCATCCAAAGGACCAACTACCTCATTGGTGTTGGGGTAACCTGGAACCTGACCAGTACCCTCCGGGTGCATCAGAGGGTGGTTGCCCAAGAGTTCAATACCATGGCCCTGGCCAATGAGTATGATTTGATTGATCAAAGACTGTCAGCCCAAAGGGTGCTCGCTGAAACTAAAATCAAGAATGCCCTGAGCAATTACGAAGAAGCGCCCGTTCAGGTAAAAGCAGCTTCGGATGCCTATCTGCAAAAGAGTGTACTGTATAAGAATGGGCTATCTACCATTGTAGACCTGACCCAAACATTTTACGTCCTCAATCGGGCAGAAACCGACAGGTATATTGCTAATAATAATGTCTGGCAGGCCCTGCTCTTCAAAGCCGCCG
>CAJCIQ010000147.1 GCA_903970475.1 Beijerinckiaceae bacterium | reverse complement strand
AAAAAGATGAATATGCGCCCTATACAAATGGTTGACCTGAAGCAGCAGTATGCCAAAATTAAAGATGAGATCGACCGGTCAATTCACGAAGTCCTTGATAGTTCAGCATTTATTAATGGTCCTGTGGTCAAGGCTTTCTCCGATGAATTAGGGCAATTTCTGGGAAGTAAGCATATAATTCCCTGTGCCAACGGTACCGATGCACTGCAAATTGCTATGATGGGTTTGGGTTTGCAACCGGGGGATGAGGTGATCACACCCTCCTTCACCTTTATTGCCACTACTGAAGTAGTAGCCTTACTCGGCCTCAAACCTGTTTTTGTAGAAGTGGATAGGGATACCTTCTGTTTGGATCCTAAAAGTCTGGAAGCGGTCATTACTCCTCGTACCAAAGCCATCATACCTGTCCACCTATATGGTCAAGCTGCTCCCATGGAGGAAATTATGGCCATTGCCCGTAAACATAACTTGCCGGTTATAGAGGACAATGCCCAGGCCATAGGCGCTACCTATACCTTTTCTGATGGTACGACCCATAAGGCTGGAACCATTGGTGATATAGGATGTATTTCCTTCTTCCCCTCCAAGAACCTGGGTTGTTATGGAGACGGGGGAGCCATTTGTACCAATGATGATGGATTAGCCGAAAAGATGCGCATGATTGCCAACCATGGCCAAAGCCGTCAGTATTATCACGACATGGTTGGCTGTAATTCCCGGCTGGATGCCATTCAGGCGGCTATACTGCGTGTGAAACTGCCTCACCTGGATAGCTATATCAAAGCGCGCCGGAAAGCGGCTGATTTTTACGATGCAGCATTCAAAGGACATGCAAAAATCAAAGTTCCATATAGGGCTCCCTATACCCATCACGTGTTTCATCAGTATACGTTGCAATTGGAAGGTGTGGACAGGGAAGGTCTTAAGGCTTTTTTAGCCTCTCATCAGATACCTGCCATGATTTATTATCCCGTTCCCGGTCATCGCCAGAAGATGTTCAGCCATATTGGAGGAGAGATGCCGCATTTACCGGTAACGGATCACCTCACAGAACGCGTATTGTCCTTGCCTATGCATACAGAGTTGGATGAGGAACAGTTATTCCACATCACCACTCAATTACTGGCTTTTGTTCACCAATAAACACAATATATGCGTATTGCCGTAGTCGGTACAGGTTATGTAGGATTAGTCACTGGAACTTGTTTTGCAGAAACTGGTAATACGGTTACCTGCGTAGACATTGACCAGGTAAAAGTGGAAAAGCTGATCAACGGTCAGTTGCCTATCTATGAACCAGGATTGGATCACCTATTTTTGCGGAATTTAAAGGAAGGGCGTCTTCACTTCACCACCAACCTGGAAGAAGGGGTGAAAGGGGCCAGTATCATTTTTTTAGCTTTACCCACTCCTCCCGGAGAAGATGGATCAGCAGATCTTTCCTATGTATTGGGTGTAGCAGAATCTTTGGGTAAAATTCTTGATACCTATACGGTTGTGGTGAATAAAAGCACAGTGCCTGTGGGCACGGCAGATAAAGTAAAAGCCGCTATAGCCAAAAATGCCAAAGTAGAATTTGACGTGGTATCCAATCCCGAATTTCTTAGGGAAGGGGTAGCCGTGGATGATTTCATGAAACCAGACAGGGTAGTGATTGGAACTTCTTCTGAAGCGGCCAAAAAGCTGATGAACACTTTGTACGCTCCTTATGTACGCCAGGGCAACCCGGTTATCTTCATGGATGAACGTTCTTCAGAGCTAACGAAATATGCTGCCAATTCTTTCCTGGCTGTGAAAATTACCTTTATGAACGAAATCGCCCGCCTGTGCGAGCGGTTGGGTGCTGACGTCGATATGGTTCGCCGGGGTATAGGAAGTGACGATAGGATCGGAAGGCGTTTTCTTTTTCCAGGTATTGGATATGGAGGAAGCTGCTTCCCTAAAGACGTGCAGGCACTGGTCCGTTCTTCTGAAGAAGTGGACTATGCGTTCAAGATTTTAGAAGCAGTAATGGACGTGAATACGGAACAGAAGACCTATTTGGTTCCTAAAATAAAACGCTACTTTAACGACAGTCTGAAAGGTAAGAAGATCGCCCTTTGGGGATTGGCCTTTAAACCCAACACGGACGATATCAGAGAAGCGCCAGCCTTGTATATTATAGATGCCTTATTGGCTGAAGGCGCCGGCATCACTGCATTCGATCCCGAAGCCATGAAGGGCGTGAAGAAGCTTTTGGGAGATAAGATCGAGTTTGCCGCCAATCAATATGATGCGCTGGAAGGAGCCGATTGTTTGGTGATAGCCACTGAGTGGAGTGTATTCCGCACACCAGACTTTGAATTGATGGAGAACCGGCTGAAAAATAAGGTTGTATTTGATGGCCGTAATGTGTTTGAAGGTGCACTCATGGAAAGCATGGGTTACCATTATGAAAGCATAGGAAGGCAACCGGTAAAAGGAGCCAAAGGCAAATAAGTAATACTAATGACACAAAAAAGAATACTCATTACAGGGGCAGCAGGATTTCTGGGTTCACATCTATGTGACCGCTTCATTAAGGAGGGGTTCAAGGTTGTAGCCATGGATAACCTGCTTACGGGCAACATCAAAAATATAGAACACCTTTTCCCGCTAGCCAATTTCGAGTACTACCACCACGACGTGACCAAATTTGTGCACGTTCCCGGAGACTTGGATTATATCCTGCACTTTGCTTCACCTGCAAGCCCTATTGACTACCTGAAAATGCCCA
Organism: Beijerinckiaceae bacterium; assembly: GCA_903970475.1. Lineage (GTDB taxonomy): Bacteria > Bacteroidota > Bacteroidia > Chitinophagales > Chitinophagaceae > Dinghuibacter. The sequence goes on along the minus strand of CAJCIQ010000147.1, from coordinate 9,935 downwards.
TTCAAACCCTGAAGGTTGGTGCATTAGGTACACATAACTTACTTGGGCTAGCGCGTTCCAAAAACGCGCGTATCCTGGTAGCCTCTACTTCCGAAGTATATGGGGATCCTATGGTGCATCCTCAAACGGAAGATTATTGGGGGAATGTGAATCCTGTAGGCCCCCGTGGCGTATATGATGAGGCTAAACGTTTTATGGAGTCCATTACCATGGCCTACCATACCTATCATAACGTAGACACCCGCATCATCAGGATATTCAATACGTATGGGCCCCGTATGCGGCTCGATGATGGCAGGGTACTTCCGGCTTTCATTGGCCAGGCATTAAGGGGGGAAGACCTGACGGCTTTCGGGGATGGATCTCAAACCCGCTCTTTTTGTTATGTCGATGATTTGGTGGAGGGTATCTACAGGCTGTTGATGAGTGATTATGCCTATCCTGTCAATATAGGTAACCCGGATGAAATCACCATCGGGGACTTTGCGGAAGAGATTATCCGCCTGACGGGCACTTCTTCTAAAATCATTTATAAACCGTTGCCTCAGGATGATCCGAAGCAACGCAAGCCAGATATTACAAAAGCAAAGGAGATACTTGGCTGGGGTCCTACTATTAACAGGAGTGAAGGTTTGAAGAGGACGCTGGAATATTTTATGACTGTTATTCCTAAAAGTGTTTAATGTCTCATATGTCTGCGCAGAAAAAAATTCTCGTTACCGGAGGCGCCGGTTTTATCGGTTCACATGTAGTCCGGTTATTCGTCCAGAAATACCCGGCTTATCATATTTATAACCTGGATAAGCTGACTTATGCGGGTAATCTGGAAAACCTCAAAGACGTTGAATCAGCGTCGAATTATACCTTCCTTAAAGGAGATATTACCGATCATGGTTATATTGACGGAATATTTAAAGCCCATGGTTTCGATGCTGTCATCCACCTGGCTGCGGAAAGCCATGTAGATCGTTCCATCGAAAACCCCATGGAGTTTGTAACAACCAATGTGTTGGGTACGGCAGTCTTACTCAATGCTGTCAGAGAACACTGGAAAGGGCAAACAGAAGGGAAACTGTTTTACCATGTGTCGACTGATGAAGTGTATGGATCATTGTCAGACGATGGCTTCTTTACTGAAACCACGCCCTATGACCCCCGGTCTCCTTATTCTGCTTCAAAAGCATCCTCCGATCACCTGGTCAGGGCTTACAACCATACCTTCCATATTCCTGCATTGGTGAGCAATTGCTCCAACAACTATGGATCCCATCAGTTCCCTGAAAAGTTGATCCCTTTGATGATTAACAATATCGTCCACAACAAACCTTTACCTATTTATGGGAAGGGGGAGAATGTGAGGGATTGGCTATGGGTGAACGATCACGCAAGAGCAATCGACGTGATCTTCCACAAAGGAAAGTCTGGGGACACTTACAATATAGGCGGCTTTAATGAGTGGAAAAACATCGACATCGTAACCTTGCTGTGTAAAGTAATGGACCAGAAGTTGGGTAGACCGGAAGGTACTTCCGCCGAGCTGGTTACCTTTGTTAAGGATAGGGCTGGGCATGATTTCCGCTATGCCATTGACGCCAACAAACTGAAAACGGAATTGGGGTGGGAACCTTCCATTACCTTTGAAAAAGGGTTGGAAGCTACCGTAGATTGGTATTTGAGCAATCAAGAATGGGTCGCTAGTATTACGTCAGGCGCTTACCAGCAATATTATCAACAGCAATATGAGGGCAGATAGGCCCTATCTCTAATAGTTTTTTATGCCTTTTGTACAAACGGGAATTCCAGACCTGGTCATATATGAACCAAGCGTGTTCAACGATGATAGGGGATATTTTTTTGAAAGCTTCTCCTCCAGGACATTTGAGGCGGAAGGTTATAACAGGCCATGGGTTCAGGATAACCAGGCCAGGTCTACTTATGGGGTTATCAGGGGGTTGCACTACCAGCACGAACCCCATGCGCAGACAAAACTCATCCGTGCGCTCGAAGGAAGTATTTTAGATGTGGTGGTGGACATGCGTAAAAGCTCGCCCACGTATGGTAAAGTGTTTACCATAGAACTTACGGCAGCCAATAAATTGCAATTACTCGTCCCCAAGGGTTTTGCCCACGGTTATTCCGTGCTGAGTGAAACCGCCGAAATCCTCTATAAATGTGATAACCTCTATTCCAAAGAAAGCGAGGGGGGGATAAGGTTTGACGATCCGGCGCTGAACATCGATTGGAGGATTCCCATGGACAAAGCGGTCTTATCTCCAAAGGATGTGGAATTGCCTGTTTTAGCACAAGCCTTAAATTACTTCTGATGAGGGTATTGGTTACAGGATCCGGTGGACAACTCGGTAGTGAATTAAGGCGACTGACTGATTCCAGCGCGGATTTTGTTTTTGTGGACAGGCAGGCTATGCCTTTGGAGCAGCCGGAAACCTTCCGGGCAGTATTTGAGGAAGTCAGGCCAGAGGTATTGATCAATGCCGGGGCTTATACGGCCGTAGATAAGGCAGAGGCTGAAAGGGCGTTGGCTTATGCGGTAAATGCCTCCGCAGTCGGGGAACTGGCTGCCCTGTGTAAGGAATTCGGGACCCTGCTCATTCATGTTTCTACGGATTATGTGTTCGATGGGACTGCTACCCATCCGTATTTGGAGACGGACACCGTTCATCCGCTGGGCGTATATGGAAGCTCCAAAGAAGAAGGAGAGCGGTTGGCTTTGGCTGGTCACAATAGGACAATCATTATCCGAACCTCCTGGGTATATTCCTATTACGGTAAGAACTTTGTGAAAACTATGCTCAGGTTACTTCGTGAAAAAGAAACCCTGGGCGTGGTAAATGATCAGGTAGGAAGGCCTACCTATGCCGCCGACCTGGCTTCTGCGATCCTGGATATTACCCACCAATATGCGGTCTTGCCTTTGGAACAGCAGTTGACCGATCCGCGGTTCTATGGTATATACCAATATGCAGACTATGGAGTGATCAGTTGGTATGACCTGACGGTAGCTATTGCCCAGGAGGTCCATGCCACCTGTACAGTAAAACCCATTACCACAGCGGAGTATCCCACTCCCGCTAAAAGACCTGCCTACTCTGTATTGAGTACCACCAAGATAGAAGAGGCATTTGGCCTACACATCCCTTTGTGGAAAGATAGCCTGAAGGCTTGTTTGTCCAGGTTTTAGGTCGGGCCGTCTCTGGTTTCGAACACAGTGGGCCCCCTCTTTCGCGCATGGCGGCCTCTCTTTCTCGTGCGGCTCATCACCTTTCTGGGTTTGGCATCAATTGTGTAACTTTAAGTAGGACCGGAAGCTAACCCCGGAAATAAGGTTATGGAAACATTTCAGGAACTCATTCACTCAGATAAACCCGTTCTTGTTGATTTCTATGCTGATTGGTGTGGACCTTGCAAGACAATGGATCCCATTATTCAGCAGGTCGCCTCCCAGATAAAGGGAAGGGTCAGGGTGATCAAGATTAACGTTGATAAGAATGGCCCCGCAGCCCAGGCCTACCAAATCATGTCTATTCCCACCTATATCTTATTTAAAAGCGGGAATATCCTATGGAGACATTCTGGTACCATCGATAAAAATAGCCTCGCAGGGGTAATAGCGCAGCACGCCTGAATACCCCCATTTCTCTCAAATACAGCCACTAATTCGATTTTGCTTGTTGATATTGACAGCATAATTTCCCGGTGCTCATTAGGCATTCCTATGTGTCATAAAGACACATTTCTCATAATTATCCAGTGTAATTCTTGGCAGAAAAAAATTGAGATTTCCTGGTTACAGGACTTATAAATCTATCACTACATGGGGAATGACGATTGTGACGGCCACCTATAGGGGGCAGATAGCCATATGAATTCCAGGTGCCTATGCCTATCGCTCCTGTAAAGTGCCCGCCCTTTCTTCTCCTTCACCAATCTCATTTTTTTCTAACATCTAACAGATCATTACTTATGAGAAATGTTTTAGCCAGTTTACTCATGCTTCTGTTTGCCTATGGCCTGCATGCCCAGGACCGAAAGGTGACCGGTACGGTCAAGGAGCAGAGTTCCAACGTCGGCCTTCCCTCCGTGACGGTTACCATCAAGGGGCAAAAGAAGGGTGGGGCCCTGACAGATGCCCAGGGTAATTTTTCCATTTCAGTTCCATCAGGGGGTACCACCCTGGTGTTTACCATTGTAGGTTATGCTACCAAAGAAGTTCCTGTAGACGGATCAACTGGTAGCGTAGACGTATTATTAGCTCAACAATCAACGGAACTGAACGCCGTTGTGGTAACAGCATTAGGGATTAAAAAGTCTGAAAAATCTGTTACTTACGCTACACAGACCATCAGCAACTCCGATTTGACTTCGGTTAAAACGGATAACCTGATGAATGCGCTCAACGGAAAGGTTGCTGGGGTGACAATCTCTCCAAGTGCTTCCGGTGTGGGTAGTTCTACCAAGGTAATCCTCCGCGGTAGCCGTTCTGCTGCGGGAGGCAACCAACCCCTGTATGTAATAGATGGCGTGCCTATGTCTAGCCTTGGCAATGGCGTAGCTGCTTCTATGACCAACACGACCGGTGGCCCCAACTCCACCTATGGTGGTTCCACTTCTGCCGATGGAGGTGATGGTATTTCCAACCTGAACCCCGATGATATTGCCAGCATGACGGTACTGGAAGGAGCTTCAGCCGCTGCCCTTTATGGTAGCCAGGCCGCCAACGGGGTGATCGTCATCACTACTAAAAAAGGTTCTGCTGGCCACAGTTCTATCAATTTCTCTTCTTCTGGAGAAATCAGCAATGCATCCTACCTGCCAAAATTCCAGAACGAATATGGGATGACTCCAACCACTCCTCCTGGTGGATTTAGTACCACCAGCTGGGGAGATAAATTAACCAGTGGAGGCGCCAATAACCTGAAGGACTTCTTCCAGACGGGTACCAATTGGACAAACTCCATTAACCTGTCGACTGGAAATGAAACGGCACAGACCTATTTCTCTTATGCCAACACTTCAGCCAGAGGTATAGAACCTACCAATGACCTTACCCGCAACAACTTTAACTTCAATGAAACGGCTAAGATGTTGCATAACAAACTGACCGTAAACGCCAACGTCAATTATATCCAACAGGAAATAAAAGACCAGCCTTACGTAGGTCTGTATTTTAATCCCTTGACCGGGTTGTATTTGTTCCCCAGGGGTTTAAACATTTTGCCTTATAAGACTGGATATGCAGATTCTACTGATCCCACTACCGGGGCTCCTACCCAGATATGGCCATTTGACGAAGACGTTCAGCAGAACCCATGGTGGGTTATTAACAAGAATCCCAACGATGCCAAGAGGAACCGTGTTCTGTTTAATGCAAGCGTGAAGTATGACTTCACCTCTTGGTTGAGCGTACAAGTACGTGGAAGCCTGGACCGTTCTAATGATATCGTTGAGCAGGATCTATATGCTGGCACGATTGGCGTATTGTCCCAGCCTAACGGTCAGTTTTTCAGGAACACTACCACCAACCAGCAGAAATATGGAGATGCCCTGGCCTTGTTAAATTTCCCTCAATGGGGTAAATTCAAGCTCAATGCAACCCTGGGTTCTGCCATCAATGATGCTATGATCACCGGGACTGCCATTGGCGCCAACCAGAATGGTAACTATACCCCCCCTGGCTTGTATATTCCTAACTTGTTTTTGCCCCAGAATCTGGCTGTTGTAGCAGGTGGTTCAAATACCTCTGACTTACCGGAGAATCATAATCAGATCCAGTCTGTTTTCGGTAGCGCTGACCTGGCCTGGGACAACTGGGCTTACTTGACGGTAACCGGAAGAAACGACTGGTCTTCCAACCTGGCCTTCACCAATATCCAACATTACTTCTATCCTTCTGTTGGTTTATCTTTAGTGCTCAGTCAACTCTGGCAAATGCCTAGTTGGTTTGACTACTTAAAGGTTCGCGGATCTTACGCAGAAGTAGGTAATACGGTTCCGAACTATGTGACTTACGAACTGAACCATCCTGGTGTAGGATCTGGAGTTATCGCCAACCAAAATGCATCCTTCAGCACACTTCGTCCTGAAAAAACAAAAAGCTGGGAAGCTGGTTTAGATTTCCGTATGTTCAAAAACAGATTAACCGGTAATTTCACCTGGTATAAGACCAATACGTTTAACCAGTTTATCCAGCTCTCGCCGGATCTTGCCTCCTTCCTGAAATCAACCGCGTTTGTTAATGCTGGTAACTTCCAAAATACTGGTATCGAATTTATGCTGGGATATGATGTGATCAAGAACAGGCAATTTACCTGGAACACCCATTTCACTGGAAGTGCTAATCAGAATAAAATCATCGAAGTCGATCCTGCCGATAATCTGAGCCAGATTATTCTGACAGGTAGTGCCAACAACAGCTATGAGTCTGTTCTGTCAACAGGCGGAAAATATGGAGACATCTGGGGGCCTCAACTGGTAAAAAACAAATCCGGCCAGATCGAGTTCAGCGACCCCAATACACCCATCAATACCGGTGCATTTGTCAAACTGGGCAATCCTAATCCCACTTTCCAGTTAAGTTGGGGTAACACTTTCACCTTCAATCACTTTACCCTTAATTTCCTGATCGACGGCAAATTCGGCGGCCAGGTACTATCAATGACTCAGGCCATGATGGATTCTTACGGCGTTTCACCTGCTACAGCCGCTGCCAGGGATGCTGGTGGAGTAAAGGTCAATGGTGTTATCGTCTCTACTGGTGCTGACAATGGCCAGGCTGTTACTTCTGTTAATCCCCAAACCTGGTATACGACCATTGGTGGCCGTGCGGGTGTTTCAGGACAGTATATGTACAGTGCAACGAGTATTCGTCTGAGAGAAGCTGATTTAGGTTATACCTTCCCCATTAAGAGCAATGTAGTGAAAAGCCTTAGGTTGTCCTTGATAGGCCGGAATCTGGTGTATTTCCTCAAACATGCTCCATACGATCCTGAACAAACGCTGTCTACAGGTAATGGTTTGAGCGGGGTAGATGTTTTCTCACAGCCTGCTACCCGCAACTTCGGTTTGAGCCTCAACCTTGGTTTATAATAGTCAACGCCTAAAAATTAAAGAAATGAAGAAATCATATATCATACAAAGACGTTTTCGAAACCTGGGTAAAATGGCCAGCGGAGCAATACTGGCGGGTTCCTTGACGTTATCCGGATGTACCAAAAAGTTCGAAAGCTTCAATACAGACAATACCGCCATCCCCAATAACCTGTTAAAGGCGGGTGGATTGATTATTGGGATGCAATTGGGCATATATGGTGAACAGAATGCCTACCAGTTGGATCAGAACCTCAATGCTGACTGTTATTCAGGTTACATGATGTCTCCTGACCCCTTCCGTGGTAATGTCAACAACCTGACTTATTTCCTCGTGGATGGTTGGAACTCTTCTCCTTGGTCGGATACCTATTCGTTAGAGACAGGTATTTGGTGGGATCTTTTACAATCTGGCGTTAACGTCAGCGCTCCAGACCAATATGCCGTCTCCCTGATTCTCAAGGTGGAGGCTATGGACAGGCTCACAGATAAATTTGGAGCTATTCCCTATCAGACGGCTGGTACTAACAAAGAAGGGGTTGCTTTCAACTCTCAGGATACGGTATACTTAGGAATGTTTGCTGATCTCGATACCGCTGTAAGCAATCTTCAAACCTATATTGCTGCTCACCCAGGGGTAAAACCACTGGCATCTTATGATTTGGTTTATTCCGGTGATTATAAAGAGTGGGTTAAATTTGCTAACTCCCTTCGCTTGCGGCTAGCTATGCATATCGTGAAAGCGGATGCGGCTACTGCACAGGCTCAGGCGGTAAAAGCTATAGGCAATTCAGGTGGTTTGTTGTCAAGTCCATCAGATGATGCTACCATCTCAGGTGGAGGTTATATCAATCCTTTGAGTGTTATCTCCACTGAATGGACAGATATTTCCATGGGTGCTGACTTTGGATGTATCCTAAATGGATACAATGACCCCCGGTTGCCGGTCATGTGTTCCCCAGCTACTCAGACCGGTGTAGCTGGAAAGTATATCGGAATACGTCTTGGATCACTGATCACCCAGAAGCCTGGGTACACAGGACTTTCTATCCTCAATGACACCACTAATGTGAGCGCTTCTTCCCCTATGCGGATGATGACGGCTGCTGAAGTAGATTTCCTCATGGCTGAAGGCGCTCTTCGTAACTGGCCAGGATTTGGAAGTGCGCAAACCTGGTATAATCAGGGAATCACTACTTCTTTTGCTCAATGGGGTGTAAGTGGTGCAGCGGCTTACGAAGCTGACAAAACAAGCGTACCTACCGCTTATGTTGATCCGAATAATTCCGCTAATAACTCTCCGGCAGTCGAAACCATCACCATTGCATGGGATCCTACCGCTACCAACGAGGAAAACCTGGAACGCATTGAAACCCAGAAATGGATAGCTATGTTCCCCGAGGGACAGGAAGCCTGGACCGAGCAAAGGCGTACTGGATATCCTCACTTATTTACGGTTGTTAACAATAACAGCGGAGGAACCATCAGCACGACCATCGGTGTTCGTAGGTTGGCGTATCCTTCCTCCATTTACCTGACTAACGGAGCAAATATAAAGGCTGCTGTCGCCAATACCTTAGGTGGCAATGACAACGGTGGTACCCGTCTCTGGTGGGATACCGGTGGACCTAACTTCTAGTCTCATAGTAAAGCGGAACATATGGTTTAGGATCGGGTGGCTTCGGCTGCCCGATTTTTTTTATCCCCATCACGGACTGTGGTAAATATAGTGCGTGATGGGATACCTCTTTTTGATGGCCCTTGCAGGCAAATCGACTGTGGCGATTTTTTGGGTATATTTAGGAAAAGGGCCCTATATAATGGCAACTGTCCCCCTCCGCAGTACCCAGGGAATCTGGATCATGGCTTCGACCATCCTGGCTTCTTCTATGGGCTTTATCGATGGCACGGCTCTCAATGTGGCCCTTCCTTCCTTACAGGAATCTTTAGGTGCAAAAGGAACGGATCTGTTTTGGATCCTGAACGCCTACCTGCTGATGATCTCCTCTTTGATTCTGATTGGGGGCTCTTTGGGGGATAAACTGGGCCGAAAGAAGATCTTTGTGACAGGGATCTGTTTGTTCGTCGTAGGGTCTGTGGCTTGCGGTTTCTCGCCATCTGTGCCTATGCTCATTGGATTCAGGGCATTCCAAGGAGTAGGGGGTGCGTTAATGATTCCAGGTAGTCTGGCCATCATTTCCACCTCTATCAATCCGGAAGAGGAAGGGAAGGCCATTGGGACTTGGTCGGCTGCTACCATGATTGTCACTGTTGGCGGACCTATATTGGGTGGCTGGTTAGCTGATGCAGGTGTCTGGAGGTATATATTCTTTATCAATGTTCCCATAGGTGCCATAACGCTGGCCATTCTATTCCTCAAAGTGAAAGTAAACGAGAGCGACGTAAAAGATAAGTCTATTGACTTTAGAGGGGCTACCTGCATTGCTTTGGGACTGGCTTCCCTGACTTATGGTTGTTTGCGCTTACCCATTACCGGTTTTAACCATATTCCGATATACCTTTCCCTAGGGGCAGGCGTTTTGTTTTTGGTGGGATTCTTTTGGGTGGAGGCTACATCGGCACATCCGATGATGCCGTTAAAGTTGTTTGCTTCCAGACAATTTAGTGGGACTAATCTCTTGACCTTTTTCTTGTATGGGGGATTAGGGGCTGGCATGTTGTTCCTTTCTTTAAATACCATTCAGATTCAAGGGTACACTCAGTTACAAGCCGGTCTGACCCTGCTCCCGTTTACTTTTATCATGATTGCCTTTTCCCGGTTGGCCGGAAGGCTTTCGGATAAGTATGGCCCCCGTTTATTCCTGACAACA
>CAJCIQ010000146.1 GCA_903970475.1 Beijerinckiaceae bacterium | reverse complement strand
GTTCAGGATTTGTACGATGTTTTTCCGGACCAGGGGATCCGACAGCTGTCCCCCGCGGATGAGCGCTTCGACCTGACGGGCAACCGGCTGAGTGATCCATTTTACCATGGCGCGATAGCTGGTATCGCAAGTCGTGGGGTCGCCTGGTGAAGGAATGCCCCTGGCGTTACAGGGATATATCTCCCGGGGGCTCAATGGTGTCCGGATGACATAGGTCTTGTTCCGGCTGGTGGCGGAATCCGGTTCTACCCGGATCAGGTGAGTGGAATCATTGTAGTAAAAGGCGGTGTCCGCCTTCCAGGACAAACAGGTAAGCAAAATAGCGCAAAGCATAGCCGTTAGATTTAACTTCTGGTGAAATAGGGCGGGGAAGGAAGTAAACCATCAGGCCTAAGGAAACGGCGGAGCCGCTCGTATAAACGTAATATATATTGTCTTGTAAACAAATAGTTTGCAAATCGGGAGCTTTTTTAATCAAAAAAATATTTTGCGGGAATCGAATTTGTTTTAATTTTGTTTAACAGTGTTAGAAAATTTAATGCCCTTAAAAGATGGTGCTGTAGGTTATGGGAACGATGGAGCGAAAGCAGCGGTTGAAAGAGGAAGTGCGGTGCAGGATATTGGACGCTTCTTGGCAGATTGTTCAGGAAGAAGGCTGGCACGCCCTTTCGATGCGCAAAATTGCGGACGCGATTGAGTATACAGCCCCTATTATCTATGGGTATTTTGAGAATAAAGACGCCATTTTAAGAGAGTTTACCCAACGTGGTTATCAGATACTTAGTAAAGCAGTAAAAGAGGCCAGAGGACAACACACAGACCCAGCTGAACAAATGGAGGCCATGTGGTTGGCATACTGGGACTTTGGATATGAACACCAGGCTTACTATCAGTTAATGTACGGAGTGAGCGTCGATTGCTGCCAGCAAGAGAAGATGATACCCGAGGCTGAAGAAACATTGAACCTACTGAATGAAACTTTGGGAAAGCTTATGGCCCAGAGTAAACACCGCGAACAAGAAGATCATTGCAGACGATTTTACACCTTTTGGTCGGTCGTACACGGTCTCATCTCTTTAAACATAGTCCGTAAGAGTAGTTCTCTTTCCCTGGAGACCAACCGCTCCATCCTTTTTGAGGCAATCCATGCCATCATTGCCGACATCAAGGGTTAGGCCCGCCAACAGGCCAACTCCATCCAACATTTAATGCCCTATGGGCAGTGTTTTATCAGCTCTTTGTTTAATTTTTTCTAGATAATTTAACAGCGATAAATTATATAACAACGTTAATTCAAATGAAACCAATGCTAGTATTGAAGCGTATGAAAAATGTCATTGCTGCGATGGGTGGAATTTTCATTTTAAGTGCAGCGCTTTCCGCCTGTACGAACTCCGCCGCCAATAGCGGAATGATGGCTTTTCCGCCCCAGACTCTTCCCGTTTTCCAGGTGCACCCGACCAATGCGTCCACCACTGAAGAATACACCGCCTCACTGGAGGGTACCAAGAACGTCGATATCCGTCCTCAGGTAAGCGGTTACCTACAGCAGATCTATGTGGATGAAGGCGCCTTTGTGCACAAAGGTCAACCCTTGTTCCGTATAGACGCAAAGGTCTATCAGGCTCAGTTGGACAACGCCAAAGCCAATCTGCTGGCGGCTAAAGCCAATGAGGAAAATGCCCAGATCAATGTATCCAAACTACAGCCGCTGCTTCAGGCTAACGTCGTGAGCGATGTCCAGATGAAGTCAGCCCAGGCAGCGCTGGATGCGTCAAAAGCCAGTGTCGCTCAGGCGGAAGCCATGGTACAGAACGCCAGCATTAATGTCGGGTATACCGAAGTTACTGCACCGGTGGACGGTTACCTTGGAAAGATACCCTACAAATTGGGTAGCCTGGTAGGTTCTACAGACGCACAGCCATTGACGGTGCTGTCTGAAGTGGCCGACGTGTATGCCTATTTCTCCATGAGCGAGCAGGACTTCCTGGCCTTCAAAGATCGTTACAAGGGCGCTACCGTTGAAGACAAGATCCGCCAAATGCCTCCTGTACAACTGGTACTGTCTAACGGTAGTGTATACGCGGAGAAAGGTAAAGTGGAAACGGTGGAAGGTCAGTTCGACAAGAACATAGGCGCCATTTCTTTCCGGGTTTTGTTTCCAAACCCCAATGGCTTGCTTCGTACGGGCAATACAGGAAAGATCAGGATACCAACCCAACAAGCTCAGGTAATGGTCGTTCCTCAGGAGGCTACCTTTGAGTTGCAGGATAAAGTGTTTGTGTTTGCCGTGGGAGACAGCAACAAAGTAGCGAGCAAGCCCATCAGCATCGCCGGTACCTCTGGTAACTACTACTTAGTGAAGGGTGGCCTCAACACCGGGGATAAGCTGGTATACACTGGTCTGGACAGGCTCAGGGATGGGGTGGTTATCGTGCCACAGCCCATGTCTTTAGACAGTCTGATTACGGCAAGGCCCCTATAACCAAAACACAATCGTCCTCAAAACGTAGAAACTGATGTTACGAAGATTTATTGAAAGGCCGGTGTTGTCAACGGTCGTATCCATCATATTGACTTTGCTCGGCATTCTATCCTTGTTTTCCCTGCCCATTACCCAGTTCCCGGATATTGCCCCTCCCTGTGTGCAGGTAACGGCTTCTTATCCCGGCGCAAACGCGGAAGTGGTAGCCCGTGCAGTGGCCACGCCCATTGAGGAAGCGGTCAACGGGGTGGAAAACATGACCTACATGACATCGACTTCGGCCAACGACGGTTCGATGACACTGAGCGTTTATTTTAAATTAGGTACCAACCCTGACCTTGCTGCGGTGAACGTGCAAAACAGGGTTTCCAAGGCTACCAGCCAGATTCCCGCCGAAGTGGTGAACGCCGGTATCACGACCCAGAAGCAGCAGAACAGTATGATCATGGTCATTGGCATCGGCTCCACGGATAGTACCTATGACGAGGCCTTCCTGCAGAACTATGCCAAGATCAACATTGTTCCTGAATTGCAACGTATCCCAGGGGTGGGGCAGGCCCAACCCTTCGGTAACAGGGATTATTCCATGCGTATCTGGTTGCAACCCGACCGCCTGACCGCGGCAGGTTTGTCTGCTCAGGACGTGTTGAGTGCCATCCAGGACCAGAACCTGGAAGCGGCTCCTGGCCGTTTTGGACAAACATCTACCCAGTCCTTTGAATATGTGTTGAAGTATAAGGGTAAGTTTAACGAGGCCAAGGATTATGAAAACATAGTCCTCAAAGCCAACGCAGATGGTTCCGTGCTTAGGCTCAAAGACGTGGCCAGGGTGGAATTCGGATCCTTCGCCTATACCGCCAGCACGGCCATTGATAATAAGCCGGCAACGGGTATAGCGGTCTACCAGACAGCCGGGTCCAACGCCAATGATATCCTCATCGCAGCCGACAAGCTCCTAAAGAAATCTGCTGCTAACTTCCCCAAGGGTGTCTATCAGGTAACGCTGTATTCCTCCAAAGAGTTCCTGGATGCTTCCATTGATCAGGTGGTACATACCCTGGTGGAAGCCTTCATCCTGGTGTTCCTGGTGGTGTTCATATTCCTGCAGGACTTCCGGTCTACCTTGATTCCGGCTATTGCCGTACCGGTGGCCATCATTGGTACATTCTTCTTCATGCAATTGTTCGGATTTACGATCAACCTGCTCACCCTGTTCGCCCTGGTACTGGCCATCGGTATTGTGGTGGATGACGCCATCGTGGTGGTGGAAGCAGTGCACTCCAAAATGGAGCGAACGCACCTCAATGCGCGGGAAGCAACTGTTTCTTCCATGAGCGAAATATCGGGGGCCATCATATCGATCACCCTGGTGATGGCGGCGGTGTTCGTGCCGGTTGGCTTCATGACGGGTCCATCCGGGGTATTTTACCGGCAGTTCGCCTTTACCCTGGCCATATCCATCCTGATCTCCGCCCTGAACGCCCTGACCCTGAGCCCAGCCCTTTGTGCCCTGTTCCTTAAAAACACGCATAGCGGCGAAGGCCAGAAGAAGGGATTTGGCAAGCGTTTTTTCGCTGCCTTCAATGTAGGCTTTAACTCCATGACCAACCGTTATATCAGGAGCATACAATTCCTGATCAAGCGCAAGTGGATAGCCATACTGGGACTGGTGATCATTACCCTGACGGCTGTATGGATGATCAAGCGCACGCCTACCGGATTTATTCCCACCGAAGACCAGGGCTTCATCATCTACTCGGTGAGCCTGCCTCCTGGCGCTTCTTTGGATAGGACGGAACATACCATGGAGCGCATCGATAGTTTACTCTCTACCGTAGACGCCATTGAACACCGTATCCGTGTAACGGGCCTGAACTTAATTGCGGGGGCCAACTCCTCCAATTATGCAGTAGGATTCGTGAGACTCAAGCAATATGGTACCAGGGGAGCGGTAAATGATATTAATCAGATTGTGGGTATGCTCAACATGAAGCTGGCGGCCATTAAAGAGGCAGGCATCTTCGTACTGACGCCACCTACCGTGCAAGGTTTCGGTAATACGTCCGGTTTCGAGTTCCTCTTGCAGGACCGTACGGGTGGAAGCCTGGAAAAGCTCAATGCTACGGCTTACCAGTTTATAGGAGCCCTGATGCAGCGTAAGGAAATAGGATATGCCTTTACCACTTTCTCTACGGGCAACCCCCAGTATATGCTGGATATAGACAATGGAAAGGTGAAACAATTGGGTGTAAGTGTATCGGACCTGTTGAATACCCTACAGGTATACTATGGTTCCAGCCTGGTGAGTGACTTCAGCCGCTTCGGTAAATTTTACCGGGTCGTAGTTCAGGCAGACGCCCAGTACAGAACAGATCCCCAATCCCTTCAAGGCATATTCGTCAAGAATGCGAGCGGAGAGATGGTCCCTGTATCGACCCTGATTACCTTAAGAAGGGTATACGGACCTGAAACGGTGATCCGTAACAACCTCTTCAATGCGGTAGCCATCGATGGGGTATCCAAGCCTGGATATAGTTCAGGTGATGCCATCAAAGCCATCGAGGAAACAGCCGAACAGGTACTCCCCAGGGGATACAGCTATGAATGGTCCGGTATGACCAGGGAGGAAATCGGATCGGGTAGTCAGACTAGTTTGATATTTGCCCTATCGCTGGTATTCGTATTCTTCCTGCTGGCCGCCCAGTATGAAAGTTATATCCTTCCCTTCGCCATCATCCTAACCATACCCACTGGATTGCTGGGTGTGTTTGCCTTTATTGGATGGGCAGGGATTGAAAACAACATATATGTGCAGATTGGTTTGATCATGCTCATCGGTTTGCTGGCCAAAAACGCCATCCTGATCGTCGAGTACGCTGTTCAAAGGAGACGCAACGGAATGGGATTGGTGGAAAGCGCTTTAGAAGCCGCAGGCTTGCGTTTAAGACCTATCCTCATGACCTCCTTTGCCTTTATTGTGGGACTGTTGCCTCTGCTGAGGGCTAAAGGCGCCTCGGCTTTAGGTGACCGCTCCATTGGAACAGGTGCTGTAGGAGGGATGTTAACGGGGGTATTCCTTGGTATATTCTTCATCCCGGTATTGTTCGTCATCTTCCAATACTTACAGGAGAAAGTGTCCACCAGGAAACCACAGGCTACATCCGTAGGAGATCACCAATAAACTTTAAGCATTCATCATGAACTTACAGAAATACATTATTCCTTTCCTAGCGTTGATCCTTATCGGCTCCAGTGCCTGTAGGGTGGGACGGAACTACGAACGGCCTTCACTACCAGTACCTGCCCAATATTCAGGGGTGCCTACCGGAGATACCTTGAGTATTGCCGGAACCAGTTGGAAGGACTTCTTTTCCGATCCAGTGCTTCAACAACTCATTGATACAGCCTTGAAGAACAATTACGACCTTCAAACCGCCCTCACCCGTATAGCGACTTCGGGTGAGGAGGTCAAGAGGGCTAAGGCTGCCTTTGCCCCCACGGCTAGCGCTCAGATCGGCGCCAGCACCAGCATTTATGGAAAGAGTACCGTTAATGGTCTCAGCGATGAAGCCTTTTTGGGTACCGATCATATGGAGGATTATAATATTCAGGCAAATGTATCCTGGCAAGCAGACATATGGGGGAAACTCCGTCGTTCCAAGGAAGCGGCCGTTGCTACTTATCTACAAACCTATGAGGGGGCCCGGGCAGTTCAAACACAGTTGATTGCCGACGTGGCTCAAGCCTATTATAACCTCCTGATGCTGGATGCTCAGTTGAAAATTGCGCAAAACAACCTGGCCCTGGGTGACACCATTCTTCAAATGACCAAACTGCAAAAGGACGCAGGAGATGTTACGCAGCTGGCCGTAGAACAAGCGGATATCCAAAAGCAAGCCTCTGCCATCCTGATACCACAGTTGGAACAAAGTATCACCATACAGGAGAATGCCCTGAGTATCTTAGAAGGAAGCGTTCCCGGCGCCATTCAGCGTGGAGCAGTATTGCTACAGCAGCCCATTCCGGATTCACTGGCAGCAGGTGTTCCCGCTTCATTGGTCAGCCGCCGCCCTGATGTAAGAGAAGCGGAGATGGCTTTGGTCGCCGCCAACGCAAAAGTGGGTGTAGCCCAGGCCAATATGTATCCGGGGCTCACCATTACCGCCGGGGGTGGATTGGATGCTTATAAAATTGGGAATTGGTTCAATATACCTGGTGCCTTGTTTGGACTGGCCAGCGCTACACTCGTGGAGCCAATACTGGAAGGGCGTCAGCTTAAAACCCAGTATGAAGAGGCCAAGATTGCCAGGGAACAAGCGGTAATTGCTTTTCGTCAGAGCCTGCTCAACGCTGTCGGTGAAGTAAGCAATGCGTTGGTCACCCATCAGAAATTAAAGGACCAGGCTAAAATCGCTGACTATAGATTGTCTCAGTTACTGCTGGCTATCAACCATGCCCAGCTATTGTATCGTAGTGGTATGGCCAATTACCTGGAAGTCATCACGGCTCAGGGTAACTTGTTATCGGCTGAGTTGGATTATGCGGGCATACGCCGCCAGCAACTATCCGCGGTCGTTGAACTGTATCGCTCCTTGGGCGGAGGAACAAAATAACGATTTGACAATAAACGCAAAACAGGGCCCCTTTCCACGAAAGGGGCCTTTTGTATTTATATAAAGTACTAACTTAGGTACAAATAGAACGATCTGATGACTAAAGGCCTACAGCTGGCAACGCTGATCATAGGGTGCTGTATCACCCAAATTTGTACGGCTCAAACGAGTTTACCGATCCCCCGGAACATCCAAAAGGCAATCGATAAGGGGACCCGCACCACCTCCGGCCAACCTGGACCGAATTACTGGCAGAATACCGCAGACTATACCATTTCTGTTTCCTTTAATCCCCAGACCAGGGAGGTAA
>CAJCIQ010000145.1 GCA_903970475.1 Beijerinckiaceae bacterium | reverse complement strand
CTTAGCCTTCTCAAAAAAGTAGGACAGCATTATCACCTGCCTACCACCTCAGATATTCATGCGCATGAAGAAGCAGCCATAGCTGCACAATATGTAGACATATTGCAGATACCGGCTTTTCTCTGCCGGCAAACCGATCTGTTGCAGGCCGCCGCCGCTACCGGCAAAATTGTGAATGTAAAAAAGGGGCAGTTCCTTTCAGGACAAGCCATGAAATTCGCCGCAGAAAAAATCCGCAAAGCAGGGAACGAAAAAGTAATCCTTACAGAAAGGGGTAACAGTTTCGGTTATACAGACCTGGTGGTGGATTACAGAAACATTCCGCATATGCAGGCGCATAAAGCGCCGGTGGTCATGGACTGCACCCATTCGCTTCAACAACCCAACCAGTCTTCTGGTATAACAGGTGGGGACCCGGGTATGATAAGCACCATTGCCAAAGCTGCCATAGCGGTAGGGGCCAATGGTTTATTTATCGAAACCCATCCCAATCCAGCCGTAGCGCTTAGTGATGGAGCCAACATGCTGAAACTGGATGCCCTGGAGCCCTTACTGGAGAAATTGGTAAAAATCAGACAGGCAGTAAGGAATGAGCGTTAATACCGATCAGATACCCGAAGGATATTCCATTTCCGATGACCCCTCCTTATTGGATATGGATGTTATCTATAACTATATAGGTAAAGAATCCTATTGGTCCGCTGGTATGCCCAGGCAAATCCTGGAAAAGTCGGTTGCCAACTCCCTTTGTTTCGGGATTTATTTTCAAGGGGCACAAGTTGGTTTTGCCCGTATGATAACAGACAAAGCCACCTTTGCCTATCTGGCAGACGTTTTTATCCTTAAGCCCCACAGGGGAAAGGGATTATCCAAAAGGCTGATGGAGGTTATCATTGCCCATCCCGACCTTCAGGGGCTCCGGAGAATGATGCTGACCACCAGGGATGCGCACGGCCTATATGCTTCATATGGATTCTCACCCCTGCGCAAGCCCCAAAACATCATGGAACGCCATCACCCTGACGTCTACAAACCCGAGCAATAATTGTCTGGTTCAAGTGCTTGCATACTTCGGCACAATTTTTTATCTTCTTAACCTAAAACACCTTATATGATTCACCTCAATGAGCTGAAGTTTGGAGACATCATAAATGCCACTTTCGAAGGTGGTACATTTTCAGGGTCTGTACTGCAAATCGACAGGGAACTACGCCAGGTTTGCGTTGCAACCAATGATGAACAAGAAAGCTGGTATTCCCCTGAAGACCTTTCTCCCATTCCCCTGACTAAAGATGAAGTGCTGAGTCTTCAATTTCAGCCCGATCCCAACGAAAGCCCGGCAGGAGGAGGCGTGACCTATGTTAAAGGCCCCTTCTCCATTGAAGTTAAAGATCCGGAAACCTTCCAGGAAATAGTTCTGCTCTACAGAAACGAAGCCCCCCGCATATTTCATCATGGGCTGGCCTTGCACGAGTTGCAAAACCACTACCTCCAAATGACCAAAGTTCACCTCATTGACAGGGCTGACATCGAGCACTGATCGCCATTGATGCATCAAACTCATGAAGATCGCGGATTAAACCTTCCCCCAGGGCCAACATAGTTTTGCGGTACTGGATACCCATGGCGATAAGCAATGGATAACCGGTACCGCAAAATCAATAGTTATAGGGTGGAAACGCAAATCTTAAAAAAGGGCACTAAAAACGGGCCTACTTGTACCTGATAGGTACTTGTTATTTATAAATAGCGAACCGGATTCCTCCTGGACCGCCATATATAGTTTTTAATGTTCATCCAGAAAGCGAAGAACAAATAAAATAGAATGGGGGAACCCATCGTCAGAAAGGTCAGATAGATGAAGTACATCCGGATAGTGGAAGTGGCTACGCCCCATTTTTCTCCCAGATAGGTACATACGCCGAAAACTTTCCACTCAATAAAGTCTTTGAAGCGGTTCATACCAACAAATGTAAATAAAAGGGTTATGTACTACTAATATAAGGCTTCTACCTCAAAATATTTAGCATAAGTCCGCATTTCCATTTTTCGTAAATTCGCAGCGCCTTCAATGGAGGCCGATAATGGGCCAACCGGAACCCCGGTGCTTCATAAGGGACAACCATGGTCCACTATCGCCCCTAACCTTTAATAAATTATGAACCATGGTTTTCGATTTGGATCTTATTAAGAAAGTTTATGCCGAGCTTCCTGCCAAAACAGCAGAAGCCCGTAAACTGACAGGTCGGCCTTTAACCCTTGCCGAAAAAATCCTGTATGCCCACCTTTGGGAAAAAAGCACGCGCGCATATGAAAGGGGCAAGGACTATGTAGAATTTGCACCCGATCGCGTGGCGATGCAGGATGCCACCGCCCAAATGGCCCTGCTCCAATTTATGACCTGCGGAAGGGAAAAAGTCGCCGTTCCATCAACGGTTCACTGTGATCACCTGATCCAGGCCAAAACCGGGGCTACCGAAGACCTGGCTACCGCTAAAGAAATAAATAAGGAAGTATATGACTTCCTTTCCTCTATATCAGATAAATACGGAATTGGTTTCTGGAAACCCGGAGCCGGTATTATACACCAGGTTGTCCTGGAAAACTACGCCTTCCCCGGAGGCATGATGATTGGTACAGATTCCCATACCCCGAACGCTGGTGGTCTGGGCATGATTGCCATTGGTGTCGGAGGGGCCGATGCTGTAGACGTAATGGCCGGCCTGGCCTGGGAATTGAAGATGCCCAAATTAATTGGGGTCAAACTGAGCGGCAAACTCAGCGGTTGGGCCAGT
Source organism: Beijerinckiaceae bacterium (assembly GCA_903970475.1). Classification (GTDB taxonomy): domain Bacteria; phylum Bacteroidota; class Bacteroidia; order Chitinophagales; family Chitinophagaceae; genus Dinghuibacter. The sequence goes on along the minus strand of CAJCIQ010000145.1, from coordinate 12,450 downwards.
GCAAAAGATATTATCCTCAAAGTTGCCGGTATCCTCACCGTAAAAGGTGGAACCGGGGCTATTGTAGAATATTTCGGTACCGGGGCTGATAACCTCAGCGCCACCGGTAAAGGCACCATTTGTAACATGGGTGCAGAAATAGGTGCCACTTGCTCCCTGTTTGGCTACGACAGTAAAATGGCCGACTACTTGAAATCCACTGGTCGCGCCGATGTAGCCGCCCTGGCCGATGGCATTATAGAGCACCTGCGTCCCGACGCCGAGGTGTATGCTGATCCCGCTAAATATTACGATCAACTCATAGAAATCAACCTGGATGAACTGGAACCTTATGTAAATGGTCCATTCACCCCGGACCTGGCTTGGCCCATCAGCAAATTTGCCGAAGCCGTTACCGCCAACAACTGGCCTGAAAAGCTGGAAGTAGCCCTGATCGGCTCCTGCACCAATTCTTCCTACGAAGACATTTCCCGTGCAGCTTCCGTTGCTAAACAGGCTACCGAAAAAGGGTTGAAGACCAAATCAGAATATACCATCACTCCAGGTTCAGAACTGGTACGCTTCACCATTGAGCGTGATGGCCTACTCAACACCTTTGAAAACATTGGTGGAGTGGTCCTGGCCAATGCCTGCGGACCCTGTATCGGTCAATGGGCCCGTCATATCGATGATCCGAACCGCAAAAACTCCATCATCACCTCTTTCAACCGCAACTTTGCCAAACGCAACGACGGTCTGGCCAGCACACACGCTTTTGTGGCTTCTCCAGAAATAGTTACCGCCCTGGCCATTGCCGGAGACCTCCGCTTTAATCCCCTGAAGGATAAATTGACCAACGAAAAAGGGGAATCAGTCATGCTGGATGAACCCACCGGGTTCGAACTGCCACCCAAAGGATTTGCAGTGGATGATCCAGGTTATCAGGCACCTGCCAAAGACGGCAGTGGCATTAACGTAAAAGTGGACCCCAACTCTCAGCGCCTGCAATTGCTGGAACCCTTTGCCGCTTGGGAAGGTACCGATCTGAAGGGATTGAAACTGCTGATCAAAGCAAAAGGCAAATGTACCACCGACCATATCTCCATGGCTGGGCCCTGGTTGAAATTCAGGGGTCACCTCGACAATATCTCCAATAATATGCTCATTGGAGCCGTCAATGCCTTCAACGACAAGACCGATACGGTAAAAAATGAACTGACCGGCGCCTACGGACCGGTACCTGCCACCCAGAGGGCTTACAAAGCCAAAGGTATTGGAAGTGTCGTCGTGGGGGATGAAAACTATGGGGAAGGTTCCAGCCGTGAACACGCTGCCATGGAACCCAGGCACCTGGGCGTAAGGGCCATACTGGTGAAATCTTTCGCCCGTATCCACGAAACCAACCTGAAAAAACAGGGGATGCTGGCCCTGACTTTTGCCAACAAAGAAGATTACGAGAAAGTTCAGGAAGACGACACCTTCGATATCGTAGGCCTGACCTCCTTTGTTCCCGGCAAACCCTTGCAGGTTGTACTTCATCATAAAGATGGCAAATCAGACACCATTACCGTAAACCATACGTACAACGAACAACAGATCGAATGGTTTAAGGCCGGTGGAGCCCTCAACGTGATCCGCGCTTCGGTCAAGAAATAATAAGCCTTGAATATTGAACCCTCCGCCGCAAACGGAGGGTTTTATTTTTACCCCATCCCAAGGACTGAAATGTCCCGACCCGAAGTCTATTCCTTCCGCAAAGACTTAATGGGATTCATCAAGGCCGCTTTCACTGCCTGAAAACTAATGGTAACCAATGCGATCAGGATGGCTCCGGCAGCAGAAATCACAAATACAAACGGGTTGATGGAGATATGATAATAGTACCCTTGCAGCCAGTTCCATAAAAAATACAAGGCTACCGGTGCGGCGATTAGGCAACTGAACATCATTAGCGTGATGAAATCCTTTGTAATTAGGAAAAACACATCCCTAAGCGTCCGATTTCATTACAAAGACCGTCCGCAATCGCCGGGCAAAACACACCGAAGTATAGGAACCGGTCCGGGCCTGGTTCAGGTCGTCCGCAAGCCAAGGCGGCCTTACCGCAGCCCGTTCGTATCCACCCGCGAAGGCGTATCCGTCCCATTGATGATGGTCTGGGCACTCAAGGCTATGGATTGAATGATGCGCGTCATATTTTTCATATCCAGGGTAGAAATCTCATCCCCCTGCTTATGGTAAAAAGGTTCGTTGTCCATTTTGGACGTGGATATGGTATGAGCTGGCACCCCTAATCTGGCCAGGGAGGCATTGTCGGAACGGTAAAACAAATTCTGATCGGTATAGGGATCCGGATAAAACTGGAAACCGGTTCCCGTTAAATTTTTCTGTAGGATCTGTCCCATGTCGGAGCGTTCAAACCCCGTGATATAGGCGGAGTTTTCCCCCCATTTGCTGGTCGTACCTATCATTTCAATGTTGAACATAGCCACCACCTTGTCGGCATCCCACTTGGTGCCAAAATACTGGGACCCATATTCTCCGATCTCCTCTGCGGTGAAGGTGGCAAATACTAAGGTCCTGGCATTATCATTCCTGGCTGCATAATATTTGGCCAGCTCCAACACGGCGGTAGTTCCGGAGGCATCGTCATTGGCTCCGTTATAGATAGAATCTCCCTTTGCATCAGGTTTGCCTACACCCAGATGGTCATAGTGTGCAGAGAAAATGACGTATTCATTTGGCCTGGACTTGCCGGGCAGGATACCAACTACATTTTTCAGGGGTTTTTCCGTAACGGTATTGTGGATCTGGATAGAGACCGTGCTGGGGCGATGAGGGTAAGAGATCAGCACAATGCTGTGCTCCATGGAAAAGTGGTCCTGGAGCGCCTGTTTGTATCTGGGCATCATGGCTGATGCAGCAGAATCCAGCAGGACGAGCATATCGCTTTTACCCTTCCTGAACAACTGAATGGCAGACCTTACGTTATGGTCCTTATCTACAGTAACCACCTGGACGCTATCCAGGGAAGTCCAATTCAGGGTCGCTTGTGAAGTCTGGACAGCCACCTGGCCAGCAGATATGGGCGTACCATCCAAGGTAACCTGGACCTGATCAGGCGCGACATGCTGCATGCTAAACCGCTGAAAATAGTCGTCTCCAGCCAGGGGTTGGAGGCCGGCGGCCTTAAAGCGGGCGGCGATCAGGTCAGCGGCTTTATCAATATAGGGGGTAAAGACCTTACGGCCCTGCATATCGTCAGAAGACAGGATAGTCTCTATAGACGTTACTTCTTTTTCAGTGATGATCTTGTCTAACTTTTGAGCCTTGGCATTAAAAAAACCAAAGACTCCACAAGCAACCAGGAAAATAATTCTACGCATAAGGGTGATTGAGGGTTTAAATATAGTGTACTTAGGGGACTACCTCGAACCATACAGGTTCCTCATTTTTATAATCCCCGTTATAATTGATGGTGACCTCCTCGCCGGCTTCTATAGCCCGTACCGTTTTGATAAACATGACGTCCTCATCATAATCCATAAAATACTCACAATTGGAGGGAACGGAATGGTTGTAGAGGGAAAGGTATCCCAGTCCCACACAACATTTGTCCTTTTGGTCTCCCCATTCAAAAATATAGTCATGAAGGAGGGTCTGATCCAGGAGCTTTCTTTCCTCAAACGACATGACCAGGACGGCGGATACCTCAATGATGGTTTCGGCGGGTATGGGTTCCGTGGTATATACCCCCCTGCCCCTACCCTTACTACCCGATATATATAGATAGCTCTGAATCATACCCAAAGATATAATCCGTTAACAGAGGATTTATGCGACAAATAGAAGAAGGATGTTATTTTTGCTGCAAATCAGCGCGTATGGCGTATGCACAGGAACCACTCACCCTCCAGGAACAGTTTGAACAAATCATATCTACAGATGACAAACTGAAGATCAGCGAGCTTTTGAATGACCAGAACATCTCCGATGTGGTCGAGCTTATATATGATAACCCGGACTATGAGAGTCAGATCCTGGCTAATCTTTCCATACACAGGGCGGCAGGCGTATTCAGGGTATTGGACGTCCCCACCCAAAAAAGCATTATTAAAGAACTTCCGCCCTTCAAGACAGCCGAGCTGCTCAATGAGTTGCCTGCCGATGACCGCACCTCTTTTCTGGAAGAATTACCCTCCTTTGTGGTGAAGGAACTGATCAAACAATTGGATCCCGAGGAACGTAAGGTCACCCTATCGCTGCTGGGTTATCCGGAAGGAAGCGTGGGAAGGCTCATGACCCCTGATTACATTGCCGTCAATGTAGACTGGACCGTAAAGGAAGTATTGGATCATATCCGGGAGGAAGGAAAACATTCAGAGACCATAGATGTCATTTATGTCATCGATGAGAAAGGCTTATTCATAGACGATATCCGGATCCGGGAGTTCCTGCTGGCGTCTCCGGACAAGATGGTGAGCGACCTGGTGGACGGGCGTTTCATCACCCTTCACGTCAACGACGATCAGGAAGCTGCCTATCAGGTATTTAAAGTCAATAACCGGGTAGCCTTACCGGTATTGGATGACAATGATATACTCTTGGGTATTGTAACCATAGACGACGTATTGTGGGTGGCTTCTGAAGAGTTTACCGAAGACATCCAGAAGATTGGTGGTACCGAAGCCCTGGATGAACCTTACCTGGAAATAGGCATCCTTAAACTGGTGCGTAAACGCGCTGGTTGGCTGATCATCCTGTTTCTTTCCGAAATGCTCACGGCAACGGCCATGCAGCATTACCAGGATATCATTGCCAAAGCGGTAGAATTGTCCTTGTTTATCCCCCTGATCATGAGTAGCGGCGGAAACAGCGGTTCCCAGGCATCCACCCTGATCATTCAGGCCATGGCCTTGGGAGAACTAAAGCTGGTGGACTGGTGGAGGGTCATGCGACGCGAAATACTCTCCGGGTTATTATTGGGTACCATATTAGGATCCATAGGATTTGTCCGTATAGTCGTTTGGGAAAACCTGCACATTTTCCATTATAACCACTATCAACTCATTGCTACCACCATCTTCTTTTCACTCATCGGCATCGTTCTGTGGGGAAGCTTGATGGGATCAATGCTGCCTATCATTTTGAAAAGCCTGAGGCTAGACCCTGCGACCTCCTCCGCCCCCTTTGTGGCAACCTTGGTGGACGTGACCGGAATTGTCATTTACTTCTCTGTTGCTTATATCTTCCTCAAAGGCATCATGCTCTAAACCCAATTGAATCTTTATTCTTATTTTCGTGAGCGTCCATGCGCAAACGATTGCGCGAAAAAGGGCCATATAAAACTTCGAATTATGTGTGGAATCGTAGCCTATGTAGGTCAGCGCCAGGCCTATCCTGTAATTGTAAAAGGATTAAAACGTCTAGAGTACCGGGGTTATGATAGTTCTGGTATAGCCCTCCTCCATAACGGGCTACATGTCTATAGGAAAAAAGGGAAAGTAGCCGACCTCGAAGAATACCTGGTGGGTAAAGACCTGGGCGGATCCATAGGTATTGGACATACGAGATGGGCCACCCATGGAGAGCCCAGTGACCGCAATGCACACCCCCATACTTCCGCCTCGGGCAAACTGTCCATGGTACACAACGGCATCATTGAAAACTATACCCAACTCAAACAAGAATTGTTGAGGAAGGGGTACACTTTTCACAGTGATACAGATACCGAAGTCTTACTCAAGTTCATTGAGGACATCCAGATAAACAACGAGTGCGCTTTAGAAGAAGCCGTTCGCATTGCGTTAAGAAGGGTGGTGGGCACCTATGTCATCTTGCTCATCGACCAGGAACATCCTGATACCTTGATTGCCGCCCGAAAAGGCAGTCCTTTGGTCATAGGCATTGGAAAGGGAGAACATTTTCTGGCTTCCGATGCCACTCCTATCGTGGAATATACCAAAGAGGTGGTCTACGTCAATGACTATGAAGTAGCCATCATCAAACCCGATGAACTCATCCTCAAAAACCTGGGCAACGAACGTCAAACACCTTTCATTACCAAACTGGACCTGGAGATGGCCGCCATAGAAAAAGGCGGTTATGATCATTTCATGCTCAAGGAAATCAATGAGCAACCCAGTACCATTCAGGACTGCCTGAGAGGAAGAATGGATGCAGCCGCAGGAACCATTACGATGGGTGGTGTCCAGAACCATTTGACGCAGTTTTTACAAGCCCCCAGGATCATCATGGTGGCTTGCGGAACCAGCTGGCATGCCGGTCTGGTAGCAGAGTATCTATTCGAAGAACTTTGCCGTATTCCCGTTGAAGTAGAATATGCCTCCGAGTTCAGGTATCGCAATCCCATTATACATCCCGGAGACGTGATTGTAGCCATTTCCCAATCCGGGGAAACGGCAGACACCCTGGTAGCCATAGAAAAAGCAAAGGAACAAGGCGCCATTATCTTTGGCGTAGTCAATGCTGTAGGCTCCTCCATAGCCCGTCTTTCCCATGCAGGCGCCTATACGCATGCGGGTCCCGAGATAGGGGTCGCCTCCACCAAGGCCTTCACCGCCCAACTGGCAGTGTTGACGATGATGGCATTGAAAGTAGGTGTAGAGAAAGGAACCATATCCACCAAACGGTACGAACACCTACTTACAGAACTAGCTTCCATTCCGGAAAAGGTCAAGTTGATTCTGGACAAGGCAGAGGCCATCCGGAAAATAGCTGAGAAATATCAGGATGCCAGGGACTTCTTATACCTGGGCAGGGGTTATAATTTCCCTGTAGCACTGGAAGGCGCTTTAAAGCTGAAGGAAATTTCCTACATCCATGCAGAAGGATATCCCGCGGCAGAAATGAAACACGGCCCCATTGCCTTAGTGGACGATCAGCTTCCTGTCGTATTTGTCGCCACCAAAGATTCTTACCACGACAAAATTGTCAGCAATATCCAGGAAATCAAAGCCAGAAAAGGAAAGGTGTTGGCCATCGTCAGTGAAGGAGATGAGATCATCCCATCCATGGCCGATGACGTTTTTGTAGTGCCGGAGGCCGACGAAATTGTAGCACCCATGCTGAGTGTTATCCCTTTACAATTGCTGTCCTATTACATTGGCGTAGCCAAAGGCCTTGACGTAGACAAACCCCGTAACCTGGCCAAGAGTGTCACTGTTGAATAAGCGGTTGAATAATGAACAAGATTTCCAAACACCATATTTCCGCTTTGGGGTATCATTTCATACCCAAAGAGTTCCTTCCTATTGGAAAGGATGAATACCACCTGCGCAACCAACAAAACAAAAGCGGCATTACCCATAGGCAGCTTACTGCCCATGAGATTGAAGTGTTGGTGCGTAACCGCAATCAATCCGACGATTGGAATAAAATCCTGGTCTCGGAGGCCTTCAACCCTGAACTGGTTAAAAACTGCAAATTTTACGGACTGATCCGCATAGGGAAACTAGAGCCCTGGTATCTGGAATTTAAAAACTTAAGAAGGCCGGTAGGACTCTACAACAGCACCATCTATAGCTGCGACTTTGGAGACAACGTAGTCATCGACAACGTGAACTACCTGTCCCATTACATCATAGGCAATGACGTCATCCTGGTCAATGTGGAAGAAATGGCCACCACCAACTATGCCAAATTCGGCAATGGCATCGTCAAAGTAGGAGAACCCGAAGGCCAACGCATATGGTTGGAGTTGTGCAATGAGAATGGGGGTCGTAGCGTCATACCCTTTAACGGTATGCTCCCCGGAGACGCTTACTTATGGAGTAGATTCAGGGACGATAAGGAACTCCAGGAAAGCTTCAAACAGTTTACGGAGAAAAAATTTGACCGCCAGCGAGGATACTATGGAAAGATCGGGGACAGGACCGTTATTAAGAATTGCAAAACCATCAAAGATACCTGGGTCGGTACGGATGCCTATCTAAAAGGCGCCAACAAAATAAAAAACCTTACGATCAATTCCAGCGCCGAGGCTCCTTCCCAGATTGGTGAGGGCTGTGAACTGGTGAATGGTATCGTCGATTACGGGTCCCGTATATTTTATGGGGTGAAGGCCGTCCGCTTCGTCATGGCTTCTCATTCCCAGCTTAAATACGGGGCTCGGCTGATCAATTCATATTTAGGTAACAACGCCACCATTTCCTGCTGTGAAGTGTTGAACTCCCTGATCTTTCCAGCTCATGAGCAACACCACAACAACTCCTTCTTATGTGCTTCCCTGATCATGGGACAGAGCAATATGGCTGCTGGAGCTACCGTAGGCTCTAACCATAATTCACGGAGCCCCGATGGAGAAATTATTGCCGGCCGGGGCTTCTGGCCAGGGTTATGCATATCGCTGAAACACAATTCCAAGTTCGCCTGCTTTAATATAGTGGCGAAAGGAGACTATCCTACAGAGTTAAGGATCCCTATCCCCTTTTCCTTGATCAGCAATGACGTCTCCAAAGACAGGCTGGTCATTATGCCCGCCTATTGGTTTATGTACAACATGTACGCCATTGCCCGCAATTCCTGGAAATACCTGGACAGGGACAAGCGTACGGAAAAGATTCAAAGGCTGGAATACGATTTTCTGGCTCCGGATAGTATAGAGGAAATCCTTGATGCCCTGAAGCTCATGGAATTATATACCGCCAAGGCATGGCTGCGCAAAAACGAGCCCGCCGATGCCGGCAAGACGGAAGCACAATTAATGGCTTTGGGCCAGCAACTATTACTTAGTGGCGATCCTGAATTAAATGACCTGGAAATACTGGCAGAAGGTTTTGAAAATTCAAAGCGCAAGGCAGTTCTGGTCAAAGTACCCCAAGCCTATCTCTTGTTCAGGGAACTGGTCACCTACCACGCCGTTACACAGATACTGGATTATTTTTCTTCAGAACCCAACCCAGGCTTTGAAGATTTCCAGGCCCTGTTACAAACCAACCCTACCAGGATAGCCTGGTACAACGTAGGGGGTCAGTTCATTCCCAAAGAAGCCATCACCCAATTGCGGGCAGACATTCATAAGGGCCTTATCAGCTCCTGGTCAGATGTACATGGCTTCTATCAAAGCCAGGGTGAGGCTTATCCCCGTCAAAAATTGTTGAACGCCCTCGGCGCTTATAGTGAGTGCACAGGAACAGCCCTGGGTCTCCTGGATAAACAAAGCTTAAAACACCTATTGGAAGAAGGCATTAAAATAAAGACCTGGATGGTAGAGGGTATTTATAAGTCCAGGGCTAAAGACTATTCCAACCCCTTTAGGGAAATGACCTATACCTCCAGAGCGGAAATGGAAGAAGTGGTAGGAAAGTTGGAAGAAAACAGCTTCATCCTGCATGAAAGAAAAAACCTGGAGGCTTTTGCCATCCAGGTTTCAGCGCTTGTAAAGCGTCTTTAAATCCTATTATACCAATTCCACAAACAGCTTTTCCTTAGGACGACGTACCTTCTTTTGATTCACCAGCCAGTCATTTGATTCATCACGATATCCTAAAGTGAGCATAGCGTAGCTTTTCAAGCCTTTTTCTTTTAATCCCAACAACTCATCCAATGCTTCTCCGTTAAACCCTTCCATGGGTGTAGCATCCACTTTTTCCAGTGCCGCAGCCGCAACAGCAGTACCCAGGGCAATATATGCCTGACGGGCCGCCCATTGATGATTGACCTCTGCCGGACGGCTAAGTATGTTTTTCTTATATCCCGCAATTTGTTCCTTAACGGTTTCAACAGGCAATCCACGTTGTTGAGCTGTGTCCTGTGCAAACTCATCGAAACGTTCTTCGGTAACTTCATCCCAGGCGGCAAAAATCAGCAGGTGCGAGGCTTCCGTGATCTGAGGCTGGTTAAAAGCAATTGGTTGAATCTGTCGCTTCAATTCATCGTTGCCAACCACTATTACAGAATAGGGTTGAAGGCCCAGGGATGAAACAGACAAACGGGTTGCTTCCAGGATATTATGGAGTTTCTCCTTTTCTACCTTGGTACCATTCATTCTTTTGGTGGCATAACGCCAGTTGAGTGCATCAATCAGAGTCATATTAGCGTATTTAGAGTTAATAACATATATATAATAACTAACAGTGTTAAGTTATGATCCTAAAAAAAAGCATAGGGCCTTGCCCATCGCCTACGTCTTACGCACTCAGGGTATAAATAAACCCCTGAATGGCATCTTTGACAATCTCCAGGGCCATTTCACAGGAATAGGGGGCCCCCCCATTCATGCGAATGGAGATTTGCCCGTGCAAAATGGACCAATAAGTAAAGAACTTAAATTCTACCGAAGTATCCGGACGTTTCCCCTGGGCAATGGCTTCTTTTAACACCAATTTGATCAGGTCCCCAAATGCTTTTACCTCAGGAATGCGGAGCGCTTCCTCACAAGAGGGCACCGCCACCCCAAACATCAACTGATAATAAGCTTTGTTTTCATGGGAAAAAGTCCAATAAGCCAAAGCCATGGCTTCCAATTGTTTTTTGGGATCGGCCTCTGAGTCCTTGACTGCCTCCATCTGTTGATTGAGCAACCAATATCCCTTCCGCATAAACTCCCCCAAAATCGCATCCTTACTCTCAAAATGGGTATAGATCACAGGCACACTGTACTCGATGGCCTCTGCTATCTTCCTGATGGAAAGCGCATTGACCCCCTCCTCCAGGATTTGTTTCCAGGCCGTTTCCAAGATCAGGCATCTGACCTCTTCCTTCATCCTGTGCTTTCGTTCGACTATCCCCATGTTATAATTTCTAACACCGTTAGCAAAGATAAGGATTAAAATTTCCCCGGACAAAAAAACCCAGGGGTTACCTGGGCCTTTCTTTTATTAATGCGTTTTCACCGTATTAGTGAGCTTTCACCGTGTCCGGCGCAGATTTCATCATGGAGTCGGCCTTTTGTTGGGCGCTGTCTTTGGGTGCTAAGGTATCGGTGGGGGTAGCCGTGGATACCCCGCTGGCGGTGCTGTCCTGGTTCATGCCTTTGTCGGTAGTAGAACCCTGGCAGGAAGACAGAACGCCGGTGATCAGCAAAGCGGCAAAAACGTTTTTAGGATTGATCATGTGTGTTTTCATAATTGCTGTTTTCGATTTAGTTATTTCTTACGAAAAAATAGACGTACGGGGACTCCTGTAAAGTTAAACTGCTCCCTGAGCTGGTTTTCCAGGTAGTTACGATAGGGTTGTTTCACATCGTCCGGATGATTACAGAAAAAAGCAAATGAAGGCACTACCGTGGGCAATTGGGTCACGTATTTAATCGTGACCGGCACACCCCTTACCACCGGTGGATGGAAGGCCTTAATGGCCTTGGCAGCATAGTCATTCAACTTGGACGTCGTAATCCGACGCTGACGGTTCTGGAAGACTTCCATTGCCGCTTCTATAGCCTTGAATATGCGTAACTTATCTTTTACCGAAATAAAGATGATGGGCACATCCGAAAAAGGCGCCAACCTTTGCTTCAATTCTTTTTCGTAATCCCTGGCCGTATTGGTCTCTTTGGGCAATAAATCCCACTTATTAACAAGCACTACAATTCCCTTGCCCTTTTTGGTAGCCAGGGAAAAAATATTAAGGTCCTGAGCCGTTATACCCTTCCCGGCATCCAGCAATAATAAACATACATCCGCTTCATCCATGGCTTTAATGGCCCTGATGACAGAATAAAACTCCAGGTCTTCCTCTACCTTCTTTTTGCGGCGAATACCCGCTGTATCAATGAGGATGAACTCCTTCTGATACATTTTATAGTAGGTATGGATACTATCCCGGGTTGTTCCAGCTATATCAGAAACAATGGTTCTTTCTTCCCCCACTAAGGCATTGAGCAAAGACGATTTACCCACATTGGGCTGACCGATAATGGCAAACTTGGGAATTTTATCCTCTTGGGGTTTAAACTTCTTATCTTCCTCTCCTTCTTCTATTTCTACTTCCTCTCCGATTTCGATTTCTTCTTCAGCCGGCTGTTCCGGAATTAATTCGGCGATAGCATCCAGTAATTCCCCTCCCCCGCTTCCGGTCATTGCAGAAATGAAGAAAACGCGTTCAAATCCTAAGGAATAAAACTCAGCCGCTTCCAGTTGACGCGCATGATTATCCACTTTGTTTACCGCCAGGAATACTGGTTTGGTGGACCGGCGCAGCACATCGGCCATCGCTTCATCCAAATCGGTAATACCGGTGGCCACATCACAAACAAAGACCAGCGCATCGGCCTCGTCGATGGCAATCATCACCTGTTTTTTGATTTCCCTTTCAAAGATGTCTTCACTCTTGGGAACAAACCCTCCCGTATCCACTACGTTGAAAGTTTTCCCCGCCCAGTCCGCTACTCCATATTGCCGGTCCCTGGTTACACCGCTGAGGTCATCCACAATCGCTTTTCGTTGTTCCAATAAGCGATTAAACAAAGTGCTTTTACCCACATTCGGCCTTCCCACAATGGCCACCGTA